>NZ_HG779805.1:447-18500 GCF_000582705.2 Microbacterium sp. C448 | reverse complement strand
GGCAAGGGACACTGTCAGCCGATCGAGCCGCGACGCGGGCCGTCGGAGTCCGGGTCTGCGGGGCCAGGATCCTTCGGAGGGTCGTCCGCTTCCGCGTCGAGCATCGCGAGCTCTTCTTCGAGACGACGGATGCGCTCATCCTGGTCCGAGAACGTCCCGCCGCCGACGCGTCCGAGGAACTCGGGATCGTCGTCGGGTGCGAGCGCGAGCTTCAGCCGTGAGGGGCGCGATCGGCCCACCACGAACCACAGGGCGCCGCCGAGAACGGGGAGCAGAATGACGATCGCAATCCACGTGGTCTTGGAGACTCCCCGGTGACGGGTCGGTGGCTGCACGGCGACGTCAACGATGCTCACGACGTAGAACGCCAATGCCAGCACCGCCACGATCAGGAGCACGCGGGGCATAGGGTCCATCCTAGGCGCGCGGGGTGGGTCGAGACCCGTCGTTGCGCAACTGTGAGGGTCTGCCCAGGCCAGCCTTCGGGCCGGAAGCGCCGACTTAGGATGAGAGGGTGAAGGTTCCGCCGGTTCTCGTCTACAGCGTGCTGCGTCTGCTCGCGTTCCTGGTTCCGCTCGGCCTCATGCTGCTGCTTCCGATCTTCCGGGAGAACTGGCTCATCGCCGTCGTCTTCGCGGCCCTGATCGGGCTCAGCCTGTCCCTGCTGTTCCTCCGTCAGCCGCGCGCCGCCGTCGCCCAGGGCCTCGCGAAGCGCCGGTCCGACTCACGGGCGCAGGTGCCCGACGAGGATGCGGAAGACGATCTGTCAGCCGACGAACGCCCACGCGAGTAGCGCGGCGTAGCCGAGCGACGTCACCGACGTCAGCGCCAGCGCCGTCACGAGTTCGCGCGGCGCCCGGAACGTCCAGACGATCAGGATGGCCGGGAGTCCCGCGAGCAATGCGAGCAGCGTGAGCCACGCGATCGGATAGACCAACGCCAAGAAAGCCGCGATTCCGAACGGCACGAGCACGAAGACCGTGAAGAGCACCTGGGTTGCCCGCTTGCCGATCAGAACCGTGAGCGTCCGTTTGCCCGCGCTCCGGTCCTGGTCGATGTCGCGCAGGTTGTTGGCGAGCAGCACGGCGCAGGCGAGCAGGCCGATCGCGACCGCCCCGAACCACGCCTCCTGCGGAACGTACAGCGCCTGCACCCAGGTCGTACCGATCGTGGCGACGAGCCCGAAGAAGACGAACACGAAGATCTCGCCGAGCCCGAAGTATCCGTAGGGGCGACGACCGCCCGTGTAGAACCACGCCGCGACGATGCAGGCCGCACCGACGGCGATCAGCCACCACTGTTCGGTGCGGATCACGATGGCGAGGCCCGCGACGGCGGCGAGGGCGAAGAAGACCAGCGCGACGGTGAGGACCGTGCGGGGCTTCGCACGACGGGCACCCGTGAGGCGTCCCGGACCCACCCGGTGGTTGTCGGTGCCGCGGATGCCGTCGCTGTAGTCGTTGGCGTAGTTGACGCCGATCTGCAGGCACACCGAGACGGCGAGGCACGCGAGCGCGATGACCCAGTGGAAGATGCCGGTCGCGAGAACGGCGGCTCCCGTGCCGACGACGACGGGCGCGATCGCCAGGGGCAGGGTTCGGGGACGCGCGGCACCGATCCAATCCCGCGCGGTTGCGGGCTTGACTGTCACGGCGTCGGGGCGACCGCTCCGACGCGGGTCGCCGCCGCCACGCTGCTTCTTACCGGTCCGCTTGCGAGTTGTACCTGCCACGAGGGTTCATCCTAGGCGGATCGCCTCTCAGTGCTTCGAGCCGGTCAGCGCGAGCACGCCACCCAGACCGATCATCATGCCGCCGCCCGCCGCCGAGAGACGCTCGACGCGGCGCGGGCTGCGGGCGAACCAATCCCGGGCAGACCCTGCGGCGAGCGCCCACACCGAATCGCTCGCCCACGCCAGGAACGCGAAGATGACACCGAGCTCGAGCATCTGCAGGGGAATGGTCCCCGCGCCGTAGTCGACGAACTGCGGCAGGACCGCGACGAAGAAGGCGATCGTCTTGGGGTTGGTCACGCCGACCACGAATCCCTCACCGACGAGGCGCCTCGTCGACGAGGCGGCAGCGCCGGCAGCGACCGCAGCCGCTGCCTCTCTGCGGTGCCGGATGGCCTGGATGCCCAGCCAGATCAGGTAGGCGGCTCCGGCGAACTTCACGATCGTGAACAGCACGACCGACTGCGCGACGATCACACCCAGCCCGAGCGCGACCAGCATCACCAACACGAGCATGCCAAGCGTGGTGCCGACGACCGACAGGACGCCGCCTCGGCGGCCGAGCGCGAGAGACCGGCCGATGATGAACAGCACCGAGGGCCCGGGCATGACGATCAGCACGAGCGAGGCGATGAAGAACGCGACGAGCTGGGGCCAGGGAACCATGCCGCGATCCTATTCCCGCGCGAGATCCTGCCTCATGCCGGTCCGATCAGGTTTACCCGAAGGCAGCTGCGGGATCGCTCGTCGCGCGATCCGCGCGGGGCGAGCGGCGGGTCCGATCGCCTCGGCGACGGCCGCGCGGGCGGCTTCGAGCAGCGCGGCGTCGTCTGCACCCTCGATCGACTCGAGGACGATGACGGATGCCTCGCCCCACCGCTCGTCCGGCACGCCGATCACCACGGCATGCTCGAGCCCGGGCACCCCCCGCACGACCGCCTCGACGCGATCGAGCGAGACGTTCACTCCTCCGGAGACGATCACGTTGTCGCGGCGCCCGGTGACACGCACGACGCCGTCCTCGACCGAACCGGTGTCGCCCGTGCGGTAGCGGCGGGTGCCGTCGGGGTCGACCGGGAAGGTCGCGGTCGTCAGTGCGTCGTCGCCCAGGTATCCGTCGGCCAACGTCGGCCCCGCGATCACCAGCTCGCCGCCTATCACGCGCACATCGACACCGTCGAGCGGCACACCGTCGTAGACGCACCCGCCGCTCGTCTCGGTCGAGCCATACGTGCGGACGACGCGAATTCCGAGGGCGTCGGCGCGCTCGCGCAGTGGCAGGGGAAGCGCCTGCCCGCCGATCAGGATCGTTTCAAAAGACCGCAGGGCGTCCTGCACGCCCGGCTCCGTCTCGGCGGCGGACACGAGCGTTGCGAGCTGGGCCGGCACGAGCGAGGTGTAGCGCGACGCCGACACGGGCATCTCGTGCGCGGCCGCGACGAACGCATCCGGGGTGAATCGTCCGTCGAGGTACACGGGCCGCGTCCCCGCGAGGTGCGCGCGCACCAGAACCTGCAGCCCCGCGACATAGGCCACCGGCAGCGCGAGCAGCCACGCACCCTCGCCGATACGCGCGGCCGTGGCGGTTGCCGAGGCCCGCAGCGCCGCGGTGCTCACGACGACGGTCTTCGGCACGCCGGTCGAGCCGGACGTTGTGATCAGGATCGGTTCGACGCCGCTCAGCAGGGTCGGCAGCGTCGCGGCGAGGGCGCGCGGATCGCTCGACGTGTCGCTCATGCGGGCGCTAGAACTGCCAGGGGTAGGGCGCCCAGTCGGGCTCGCGGCGCTCGAGGAACGCGTCGCGGCCTTCGACGGCCTCATCCGTTCCGTAGGCGAGCCGCGTCGCCTCGCCGGCGAAGACCTGTTGCCCGACGAGTCCGTCGTCGACCGCGTTCATCGCGAACTTCAGCATGCGGATCGAGGTCGGCGACTTACCCAAGATCGTCCGCGCCATCGCGAGAGCCTCGCGCTCCAGCTCCGCGTGCGGCACGACCCTGTTGACCGTGCCCATCTCGCGACCGCGCTCGGCCGAGTACTCCTCGGCGAGGAAGAAGACCTCGCGCGCGACCTTCTGGCCGACCTGCTTGGCGAAGTAGGCGCTGCCGTAGCCCGCGTCGAACGATCCGACATCCGCATCCGTCTGCTTGAACTTTCCGTGCTCGGCGCTCGCGATCGTCAGGTCGCAGATCACGTGCAGGCTGTGCCCGCCCCCGGCCGCCCAGCCGGGCACCACCGCGATCACGACCTTCGGCATGAACCGAATGAGTCTCTGTACCTCGAGGATGTGCAGGCGCCCCGAACGGGCAGGGTCCGTGACGGATGTCTCGTCCTCGGAGTACTTGTAGCCGTCCCGGCCACGGATGCGCTGGTCTCCTCCGGAGCAGAACGCCCATCCGCCATCCTTCGGGCTCGGCCCATTGCCCGTGAGCAGCACGACGCCGATCTTCGGGTCCTGGCGCGCGACGTCGAGAGCTCGGTAGAGCTCATCCACCGTGCGCGGACGGAAAGCGTTCCTCACCTCGGGACGGTTGAAAGCGACGCGCGCGATGCGTCCGTCGATCGACACGTGCGCCGTGATGTCCGTGTAGGCGTCCGCGCGGGGCGCGAGGCGCCACTCCGCGGGATCGAAGATCTCCGAGACCATGGCCCCAGCCTAGGCACCGGCAGGAGCAAGATGGGGACATGACGGATGCATCACCCCTTCCCTCGTTCGCCGACCTCCGCGAACGCGCGGTCGTCGTGACCCTCCCCCTGCGCGTCCGCTTCCGCGGCCTGGACGCGCGCGAGGCGCTGCTGATCGAAGGGCCCGCGGGGTGGACGGAGTTCTCACCCTTCATCGAATATGGCGACGACGAGGCCTCGACCTGGCTCGAGGCAGCGCTCGACTACGGCTGGCACGAGCTGCCCGAGCCGCGGCGGACCGACATCATGGTCAACGCGACGATCCCGGCCGTGCCCGCAGCATCCGTCCCCGAGGTCCTCGCGCGCTTCCCCGGGTGCCGGACCGCCAAGATCAAGGTCGCCGAACCCGGTCAACGCCTCGCCGACGATGTCGAACGCGTGCGTGCCGTTCGACACGAGCTCGGTGCCGAGGGGCGCATCCGCGTCGATGCGAACGGCGGGTGGAACGTCGACGAGGCCGAGCATGCGGTGCACGCCCTCGCCGAGTTCGACCTCGAGTACATCGAGCAGCCGTGCACGACCATCGACGAGCTCGTGCAGCTGCGCGAACGCATCCGCTACCTCGACATCCCGATCGCGGCCGACGAGAGTGTGCGGAAGGCCGAGGACCCGATCGCGGTCGCGCGAGCCGGGGCCGCCGATCTTCTCGTGATCAAGGCCCAACCCCTTGGCGGGATTCGCCGGGCCATCGACATCGTCGAACGGGCGGGTCTTCCCGTCGTCGTCTCCAGCGCCCTCGACACGGCGATCGGCCTCTCGATGGGCGTCGCGCTCGCGGCCGCGCTCCCCGACCTCGACTACGACTGCGGGCTGGGCACGTCCGCACTTTTCGAGACGGATGTCGCTGTGCTGGAGCAGAACGCGGGCTCAATCGCTGTTGGGCGCATTCGCCCCGATGCCGATGCCATCGAGCGGTTGGCCGCTGCACCCGAGCGCCGCGACTGGTGGCTCGCCCGCCTCGAGCGCTGTCTCGCTGTGCTCAGGGAGCGGGAGGGTCGATGATCAGCTGCGCGAGCCGGCCGATCTCGACGCTCGTGCGCCGGCAGAGCTGCTCGTAGTCGAGACCGGCCATCACGGCACGTACCGACGCGCCTTCCCACGCCATCAGCATCAGCCGGGCCGCCTCGTCGGCGGGTACGCGTAGCGCAAGGCGGCGCGTACGGACGATGTCGGCGATGATCTGAGCGACGCTCGTCACCATCTCGGCCTCTTGCGCGAGGTAGGCATCGGCGAGCGAGTGATTGCGGAGCGCGTGGATGCGTATCTCGCTCATCAGCAGCACGCCCAGCCGATCGTCGTTCGAGACGTCGAGCACCTCCTGAACGATCGAGAACGCGTCGGCGCTCGGAGTGGTGTCAGCGTGCTCGAGCTCCCCGACCCGCGCCCGCACAGCGGCGACCCTCTCTCGCGCAACGCGACCGGCGAGCTCGAGGAAGAGTTCTTCTTTGCTGTCGAAGTTGGAGTAGAAGGCGCCTCGCGTGTAGCCCGCGCGCTCGCACACGGCCTCGACGGTGGCCGCATCCAGCCCGACTTCCGCGAACACTTGAGCCGCTGCGTCCAGGAGTCGCTGACGGGTCGCCTCACGGCGACGGGTCGTCGCGACGGTTCTGTCAACCGTGGTGTCACCCATGCGCGCTCCCTCCGAGCAATCCTCACATCGACTACACAGCCTTGCCCTGCGCGGACGTTTTACGATACACCTATGTATCGGATACACCGGCGTATCGATATGACCACTCGAACGCCCTGGAGGCCGTGTGTCCACTCTCCTCTACTCACTGGGACGTTGGGCGTACCGTCACGGCTGGCGGGTGCTGATCGCGTGGCTGTTACTCCTCGGCCTCGGCGGCGCCGGCGCCGTGCTGCTCGGCCAGGGAACCGATAACTCGTTCTCGATTCCCGGCACCGAGGCACAAGAGGGCCTCGAGCAGCTGAGCCGCACATTCCCCCCGGCGAGCGGCACCAGCGCCCAATTCATCGTCGTCGCGGCGGAGGGCGATCGCGTCGATGAGGCCCCCTATCTCGATGACATCCAGGCATCCATCGCCGAACTCGAAGACATCGACGGCGTGTTGGCGGTCACGGATCCGTTCGATGAGACGGTTTCCGGTCTCGTCACCGAGGATGCGTCCGCCGCGATCGTCCGGCTGCAGTTCGACGGGCAGGCGACGGATGTCTCGGCCGAGACCCGCGCCGCACTCACCGACGTCGTCACTGAGCTGCGCGACGAACTACCCGCGGGGTCCGAAGCCGAGCTCGGCGGCGACCTGTTCTCGACATCGGTGCCGGGGGTGACGATCACGGAGGCCGTCGGCATCCTGATCGCCCTGCTCGTGCTCATCGTGACCTTCCGATCGTTCCTGGTCGCGGGGCTCCCCCTCGTCACCGCACTCATCGGCGTCGGTCTGTCGATGGCGCTCATCCTTTTCGCCACGGTGTTCACGACCATTTCGTCGACGACGCCTCTGCTCGCACTGATGCTCGGGCTCGCGGTGGGCATCGATTACGCGCTCTTCATCGTCGCTCGACATCAAGACCAGGTGCGGTCGGGCATCGATCCGGAGGAGTCGGTCGCGCGCGCGACGGGAACCGCGGGTTCGGCGGTCGTCTTCGCCGGAATCACCGTGCTCATCGCCTTGATCGGACTCTCGTGCGCGAACATCCCCTTCCTCACGACGATGGGTATCGCTGCCGCCGTCGCCGTGGCCATCGCCGTGCTGGTCGCGCTCACCCTGACCCCCGCCCTCTTGGGATTCGTCAAGGGGCGCGTACGTGGACGGATGCCGCGGCCGAGGACGCCGCGCGCCCGCCGGTCGGGTCCGACGCGCCCTCGCCTCGGCTTCGCGCAGCGGTGGGTCGGCGGCGTGACGAAGCACCCGGTCATCACGACCGTGGCGCTGATCGTCGGCCTCGGCATCACCGCGATCCCGGCGACACAGCTCGCCCTGGCCCTGCCGAACGCGGGGATGCTGCCCGAGTCGTCCGAGGCGCGCAAGAGCTACGACCTCATCGCCGAGGAGTTCGGTCCCGGGTTCAACGGACCGCTCATCATGACGGGCACGATCGTCACCTCGACCGACCCCGTCGCCCTGATGGACGACCTCGCCGCCGAGATCGAGAAAACCCCGGGGGTCGACACGATCGCTCTCGCGACACCCAACGAAACCGCCGATACGGGCATCATCCAGATCATCCCGACGACCGCGCCGGATGACCCGGCCACCGCGCAACTCGTCCGCGATCTGCGCGCGCTGCACGATCAGTTGCTCGACGAGTACGGTGTCGACCTGAAGGTCACCGGGTTCACCGCCATCGCGATCGACATCTCCGATCGCCTGGGCGCCGCGCTGCTCCCCTTCGCCATTTTCGTCGTCGGGCTCTCGTTCATCCTGCTGATGATCGTGTTCCGCTCGATCGCCGTGCCGCTCACCGCAGCACTCGGCTACCTGCTCTCGGTGGCCGCCGCCTTCGGCATCGTCGCGGCTGTCTTCGAGTGGGGGTGGTTCGCCGATCTGCTGCACGTCACCCGCACGGGCCCCGTGATCAGCTTCATGCCGATCGTGTTGATGGGTGTGCTGTTCGGGCTCGCCATGGATTACCAGGTGTTCCTCGTGACCCGCATGCGCGAGGACTTCGTGCATGCGTCCCGCGAGCGGCGTGGCCGCGCAGACCGGCTTACCGCAATCGGCGCCGTGCGCTCGGGATTCACCGCGTCGGCGCGCGTCGTCACAGCGGCCGGTTTGATCATGTTCGCGGTCTTCGCGGCCTTCGTGCCCGAGGGCGATACCTCGATCAAACCGATCGCGTTGGGTCTAGCCGCGGGAATCGCGATCGACGCCTTCCTCGTTCGCATGACGCTGATCCCCGCGGTCATGGCGCTCCTCGCCGACAAAGCCTGGTGGATTCCCCGCTGGCTCGACCGGATCCTGCCGCACATCGATATCGAGGGCGACGCCGTCCGCCGCGAGATCGAGTACGCGGACTGGCCCGAGCCGGATACCACGGCCGTGGCCGTGGCCGAGGACCTCTCACTGGTCGAGGATGATCGCGTTCTGTTCGCCGGTGTCGACCTTCGCCTCGAGTCGGGGCAGACCCTCGTGGTGACGTCGTCCGAACCGATCGCCGCACGGAGCCTGCTCCTGACACTCGCCGGCCGCATCGCACCCAGCGACGGCGTGCTGAAGGTCTGCGGGCACCTGCTGCCCGGCCGGAGCGCCTGGGTGCGCTCGCACGTCGGCGTCGCGTTGCTCACGGACACGGATGACCCGATGGGCGAGCTGCGAAGCGCGCTGGCCGGTTCGCCGCGCCTCGTCGTGATCGACGGACTCGACGCCGTCATCGGCGACGCCGAACGAGACCAGGCATCCGCGCTGCTGCGCGACGCTGCCGACCGGTCGCCCGACGGAAGGCTCACCGTGATCGCCTCGGCCCGGCGTGAGCCCGCGGCCCTCGCCCTGCTCGCGGAGGCACGACGGCCGGACGTGACGGGATTGACTTTGACGAAGAACGTAGCTCGCACGAGCTCGAATGAGGTGAACGTATGACTCTTCCGATCGAGCGCGCGCGCTCGCGCCGCCCCGTGACCTGGCTGACCGTGCTGGGGGTGCTCCTGCTGCCCGCCGTGCTCGGCGGAATCCTCGTGACCGCCCTCTACAACCCGACCGAACGCCTTGACGAGATCACCGCGGCAATCGTGAACGACGACGAGCCCGTCACGGTCAATGACCAGTACACGCCGCTGGGTCGTCAGCTCTCGGCCGGACTCGTCGAGGGATCGGACGACCTCGACTCGAACCTGACCTGGGTGCTCTCGAACGATGAGGACGCGGCCGAAGGTCTCGCCGACGGCACGTACGACGCCATCGTGACGATCCCGTCGGGCTTCTCGGCCGCCGCGACCTCATCGGGTCAGGCTCTGGCCGACTCTGCCGCGACGACGCCCGAGAAGGCCGTCATCGAGGTGGCGACGTCATCCGAATCCCTGCTCGTCGACGACGCGATCACCTCGCAGGTCACACAGACGGCCGCGACCGTCATGGGCGAGCAGATCTCGACCCTCACCCTCGAGAACGTCTTCCTGAGCTTCACAACGCTGTCTGACCAGATCGGTCAGGCGGCAGACGGGGCAGGGCAACTCGCCGACGGCGCCGCGCAGGCGGCCGAGGGCGGTGCGGTGCTCCCCAGCGGCGCGACACAACTCGCCACGGGCGCGAGCTCGGCCGCCTCCGGGGCAGGAGAGCTTGCCGGTGGTCTCGACACGATCGCCGGCGGCATGCGCAGCTCGGCGGGCGGGGCAGCGAGCCTCGGCTCGGGTATCACGCAGATCGCGGACCAGCTCTCGGGCACGCAGCTCTCCCAGGCCGCGAACGGGGCGTCCCAGCTCGCCGCCGCTGTCGACGCGCAGAGCGGCGGCACGACGGCTGCCCTGACGCAGCTCGTCGCGGACTGCGACGCATCCGGCGCCTCGGGCGCGTTCTGCACCTCGTTGCAGTCAGCGCTCGTGAGTTCGAGCACGACCGATGCGTACGCCGATCAGCTCGTACCCGCAGCCGCCGGCACCGCAGCCGGGGTCGGTCAGATCACCGGCCCGACCTCTCCCGTTGTCGACGGTCTGCGCCAGTCCGCCTCCGGGGCGACCTCGCTCTCGTCCGGGCTCACGCAGCTCGCCGACGGCACGACCGCGAGCGCGAACGGCGCCCGCGGACTGCAGAACGGCACCGCGCAGCTCGCGACGGGGGCCGAACAGCTCGGCGCCGGCGCGCAGACGCTCGTCGACGGCGTCGGGTCTCTCGCAGACGGCGCGACCTCGCTCGCCGACGGCCTCGACGAGGCCACCGCGGCCCTGCCGACCTACACCGACGACGAAGCGACGAGCCTCGCAACCGTGCTGAGCAACCCCGTCGGCACCGAAGGCATCGGCACATCCCTCTTCGGCGCATCCGCCATCCCGTTGCTCTCGATGGCCGTGCTCTGGTTCGGGGGCCTGGCGACATTCGTCGCACTGCGCGCCGCGACCGGCCGTGCCCTCGCCGCACGCGAATCCACGGTGCGCCTGACGCTGCGGGCCTTCCTGCCCGCCGCTCTTCTCGGGGCGGCCCAGGGCCTACTGGTCGCGATCGTCGCGCAGTTCGCGGCCTCGTACGACTGGGGCCAGTGGTGGACGTTCGCCGCCGTGTGCATGATCGCCGGGGTCGCCTTCGCGGCCGTCAACCAGGCGCTCGTCGCGGTACTCGGGGGTGCTGGCCGCTGGGTCGCGGCGCTCGTCGGGGTGCTGGCGCTCGCGACCGGAATCGTGTCGACCGTACCGGGGCCCCTCGCCTCGATCGCCGGCCTCTTGCCCACAGCTCCGGCGTATCACGCGATGGTCGGTGCCCTCACGGGCGCCGGCGGGGTCACCGCCGGTGGCGTCGGCCTGATCGCGTGGGGCGCACTGTCGCTGATCGCGAGCATGGTCGTTGTCGCGCAGCGCCGCTCGACCTCGGCGCGGGCTCTGCTCGCGGCGCAGCCCGCCTGAGCTCCAGGCCCGCCCCGGCATCGCCGGCACGCGGATGTCCCACCTTTTCACCCCAAGACTGAGCGTCAGGTGAAAAGGTGGGACATCCGGCGCGGAGAAGAGACTTACGACAGGCCGCTGTACGCGTGCAGACCCTTGAAGAACATGTTCACGATCGTGAAGTTGAACATGACCGCCGCGAAGCCGATGATCGCGAGCCACGCCGAACGCGTGCCGCGCCAACCGCGGGTCGCGCGGGCGTGGATGTATCCGGCGTACAGCACCCAGATCACGAAGGTCCAGACTTCCTTCGTGTCGAAGCCCCAGTAGCGACCCCAGGCATCCTGCGCCCAGATCGAGCCGGCGATCAGGGTGAACGTCCAGAAGATGAAGCCGACGATCGCGAAGCGGTAGGCCAGGCTCTCGAGCGTGTCGGCGGTCGGAAGCGTCCGCAGGAAACGTGGTGAGGGCTTCGCTTCGGATGACTCGGATGCCTCGACCGCACGCCGCTCGCGACGTGCCTGCATGAGCTGCACGACCGACAGGGCGAAGGCGAGCGCGAAGAATGCCGTGCCGAGCGAGGCGACGAAGACGTGGATGACGAGCCACACGCTCTTCAGCGGGTCCATCAGCGGAACGACCTCGGTGTAGAGCCCACCGAGGAGCACTCCGGCGAGAAGGATCACGATGAGGCCGGTGATGAACGTGCCGAGGAAGCGGAGGTCGTAGCGGAACAGGACGACGAGGTACACGGCGACGATCAGCAGGGTGCCGGTCATCGAGAACTCGTACATGTTCGACCAGGGGACGCGTTCCGCCGCGATTCCGCGCGTGATCGTGGCACCGAGGTGGAACAGGAACGCCAGAACGGTCAACGCCGTGCCGACGCGGGCCCACATCTGCCGCGGGCGACGGGGAGTCGCGGCCGGCTGAGCGGTGTCGACCGAGCCGGTTCCGCGGGCCGGCGCGCCCGATCCGAGACGCGTGCCCACCCCGACCAGCTCGCGCTGCGTCGCGTACTCGGGAACCCCCTTGGCGTCGACCGCCATCGCCGAGCGGCGTGCGAGGTCAAGGGCGTAGGCGATGAACGCGAGGGCGTAGATCGCGATGGCCGTCCAGATCAGGAGCACCGATACGGCGTCCAGCGAGAGCGTTTCGTCGGCGGGCATGGCCTCAGTTTACGTCGGGGGTGGGGGCCGAGCGGCGGTTGCCGCTGCCGTTATCGACCGGCTCGGCGGGATCGACGACCGGGTGATCGAATGCGGCGATGTGCCGATCCGCAACCTGCGTGACGGCCGCCCGCAGCGCGGGATCTTCACCACGGGCGAGTCCCGCGTATTCCAGATCGATGAGCGGGCCGTCGGCACTCTCGCGCACGGCTGCCTTGACCCACACGCGGCGACGCGGCACGAACAGGGCCGTGAGCAGCCCGAGCAGCGCCAGCACGGCGAAGACCAGAACCCACACGGCGGACGGATCGCGGTGAACCTGCAGCGATGCGAAGCGCTTGACCGGAGCCTCCGAGGCGATCGTCGCGGACTCGTCCTCGAACGTGACCGTGCCGAGGCCGTTCGGCAGATCTGCCGTCTCGCCGGGGCGCAGCTCGATCGAGTCGGTGCCGGTCGACCCACCGGTGAGCTGGGTCATCTCGCCGACATCGAGCGTGTAGACCGAGCGGGGTGTGCCGTCGTTGATGCCGAGGTCGCCCTGGAAGACATTCAACGTGAGGACCGGGTTGATCAGGTCGGGGAAGGTCGACGTGTAGGCCCCCGACGTGAGTACGTCCTGCGTCGGATAGAAGAATCCGATCATGCCGAGCTGCTCGGGGAAGCCGTCCGCGACCTTCACCACGCCGAGCGAGGTCATGTTGGTGTCTTGAGGCAGGAAGGGCTGCGATTCGCGATACTGCACGACGCCCTCGGCATCGCGCACGACGATCGTCGGCGCGTAGCCGTTGCCCAGCAGATAGAGCTTGTCGCCCGCGAGGTCGACCGGGTGGTTGACGCGGATCGCGTCCTCGGCGGACTGACCATCGGGCTCGCGCGTCGTGATGACGGCGGCGAAGTCTCCGGCCTGGCCGACGGCGTTCGTGCCGAAGCCCTGGTACGAGACCTGGAATTCGTCGAGGGTGACGGCGTAGGGCGCGAGGCTCGTGCCGTCGACGAACCGACCCGGGTTGAAGGATGAGTAGTCGGTGAGCGTGTTCACAAAGGTCGTGCCCTCGACCACCACGCGCTGAGCGGTGTATGCGAAGCCGCCACCGAAACCGACCGCGATCAGCACGCCGACGAGGGCGATGTGGAAGACGAGGTTTCCGGTCTCGCGCAGGTACCCACGCTCCGCCGAGACCGACCAGGTGCCGCGGGAATCATCCCGCTCGACGCGGTACCCGCCGCGGCGCAGCTGCTTGGCGGCGAGGTCGATGGCGTCGGATGCCTGGGCCGCGGCATCCGTCCTCTCCGAAGCCTCGACGCTGTGCTTCTCGTAGTCCGCGAGACGCGACAGGCGCACGGGCGTCCGCGGCGGGCGCGACATGAGCGCCTTCGCGTGGTGCTTCGCACGCGGGATGACGCAGCCGATCAGCGACAGGAAGAGCAGGAGGTAGATCGCGGAGAACCAGGGCGACGTGTAGACGTCGAAGAGGCTCAGCCCATCGAGGATCGGCGCGAGATCGGGCTGATCGGTGTAGTACTGCGTGACGCCGTTCGGGTCGGCGCTGCGCTGGGGAACGAGGGATCCGGGAATGGCCGCGATCGCGAGCAGAAGCAGCAGCACGAGGGCTGTGCGCATGCTCGTGACCTGACGCCACGCCCATCGCAGCCACTCGATCGGTCCGAGGCGCGGGGCCGAGACATCCGCCGCGCCGTCCGCGTGGTCGCTCGGGCGAAGCGGATCGGATGCCGATCCGTCGTTCAGGGACCCGCCGCTGTCAGAGGGGGAGCTGGACATTGCCGATCACCGCCCCGAGACGCGACATGATCTGACCCCAGAATCCGGTGACCATGAGCAGACCGAGGGCGACGAGCATGAGGCCCCCGATGATGTTGACGACACGGATGTGGCGGCGCAGGAAGTCGACCGACCGCGTCGCCCAGCCGAGGCCAAGGGCGATCAGGATGAACGGGATGCCGAGCCCGAGCGAATACGCCAGACCCAACCAGGCCGCGCGCCAGGGGTCGCCGAGGTTCCAGGAGACCGAGACGATCGCGGTGAGGGTCGGGCCGATGCACGGGGTCCAGCCGATGCCCATCGCGAGCCCGAGCAACGGGGCACCGATCAGCCCGGCGTTGCCTCGCAGTTGCGGGCGGAGCGTGCGCTGAGCGACGCCGAACATGCCGATGAAGACCAGCCCCAGCAGGATGATGACGACGCCCATGATGCGGGTGATGAGGTCGCCGTACTGGATGAAGAAGCGGCCGGCCGCACCGCCGAGGATCGTGACGGTCATGAAGACGACCGTGAATCCGGCGATGAAGAGCAGGACCCCGCCCAGCAGACGTCCACGACCCGCTTTTGCGGCGCTCGAACCCGCGCCGCGCGGCGCGACGGAGCCGCCGATGAAGCCGAGGTACCCCGGCACGAGCGGGAGCACGCACGGCGAAAGGAACGAGATCAGCCCGGCGAGCAGGGCGACGGGGATCGCGAGCCACAGAGCGCCATCGACGATCGTGGCCCCCGGATTCACGGGTGCTCCGCATTCATGACGACTCCGCCAGCAGGTCGCCCACGAGGGTCGACAGGATCGACGCGCTCTGCAGCTGACCGATGATCCGCGCAGCGACCCGACCCTCGCGGTCGAGCACGAGCGTCGTCGGCGTCGCCTGGATCGGGGTCGCGTCGGCGAACGCAAGCCCGACATTCTTGTCGTTGATGTCGATCACGCTCGGGTACGTGACGCCGTAGGTTTCAGCGAAGGCCAGGGCCGTATCGGGCTGGTCATAGGTGTTAACGCCGAGGAACGAGACATCCTGTCCCTCGTATTCCTGCCAGACCTGCTCGAGCAGGGGCGCCTCGACGCGGCACGGGCCGCACGCGGCGTACCAGAAGTTGACGACCAGCACCTCGCCCGCGGAGTCCTCGTTCGAGACCGGATCGCCGAGCTCGGTCACGCCCGCGAACTCGACCGGTTCGCCGCGCTCGGCGGCGGGGATCTCGACGACGTCGTAGCTTCCGGCGATGTAACCCTTGTCACTGCCCTCGCGGTACTCGTCGGCGAGGGGGTCACCGCCACCCGTGCAGGCCGCCAGCGTCACCGCGAGCGCGAGAGCGGCAACGCCGCCCAGCATCCGTCGCACGTTCATACCGCCCCCACATCCACGGCGCCGGCGGTGTTCGCGGGCTCCGCATAGTCCACCTCGCGCCACACATCGCCGTGGCGCTCGAAGCTCGTCACGCTCGAGAGCGCGCAGCGCCGACGGCGGGGATCGTGGCGCAACGGCAGCCCCGCGACCGACAGGTGTGTGACCCAGATCGGCAGTTGGTGCGACACGATCGCGACGTCGCCGCCGTCGGTGGCGTCCCACGCCTCGTTCATCGCCGCGTGCATCCGCTCGACGACGCTCACGTAGGGCTCGCCCCAACTCGGGATCTCGGGCCGACGCAGATACCGCCAGTTGGCGGGATTCGCGAGCGCCTGCTTCATGCGGCGCCCCTCGAAGACGTTGGTGGGCTCGATCACGCGCTCATCGACGCGCGGTTCGAAGCCGAAGAGTTCGGAGAACGGAATCGACGATTCGCGAGCGCGCTGCAGCGGAGAGCAGACGAGGGATGCCAGGGGCCGGTCGAGATCATTGACGTACCGCGCCGCGTCGGCGGCCATCCGGCGCCCGTCGGCGCTCAGCCCGAACCCGGGAAGGCGGCCATAGAGCACGCGCATCGGGTTGTGCACCTCGCCATGCCGCACGAGGTGGAGGCGGTCGGCGGGCACCTCTTCAGTCTACGTGGGGCGCTTCTGTACGGTCTCTGTGCGGACCTTATGAGAGGGCCCCTCCGCGGCAGTGTCGCTGGTTTTCGGGTGTGCGAGACCGCCCAGCCGACGTTCTGCGACGACCAGACCGATCACGAGCGCCGCGCCCAGCACCGCGAGTGCGATGGGCGCGAACACGGGGTCGGTCGGTGCGATCGGTACCCCGACGCCGCTGGTCTGGCCGGGGCCCAATTCCTGCCACGGCCAGAGCGCTCGGAGCGACCCGAGCATGAGTCCCGCCATTGCCAGCAACGTGAAGCGGCGAACGTGGTCGAGCAGCCACTTCATGACGCGGACGATCGTCACCAACCCGAGCAGGGCGCCCGCGGCGAAGACGCCGAGGTAGGCGAGGTCGAATTGATCGACCGCGATGAGCGTCGGCGAGTACAGCCCGATGGCCAGGAGGAAGAAGGAGCCCGAGATACCCGGCACGACAAGCGCGCACACCGCGATCGCCGCGGCGATGAACACGACCCAGAGGGGCGGGTCTACGGTGATCGTGCCGCTGGCCAGATCCACGAGCAGGTAGGCGGTCACGGCGGCCGCGGCGAAGGCGAGGAACCCGAGCAGACGAGACACGATCGAGCGGCTGCGCTTCGGGATCAGCGCGAGGGGCACGACGATGCTCGCAGCGACGAGACCGAAGAAGAGTCCACGAGACGCCTCGGCGTGGGTCGAGACGAGGGATTCGATCGTGCCCGCCAAGAGCACGACCATGGCGATCATCCCGACCATCAGGGGAAGGATCAACGACCACTCGACGTGGCGCATCTCGGCCGCGAAACGCTGTTTGCGGTTGGGGCCCGTCACCCAGACCTTGACCGCGGAGGTCAGGTGGGCCGCGGAATCAATCAGGCGCTCATAGACGCCCGTGATCAGGGCCACGGTTCCACCCGAAATACCCGGCAACAGCTCGGCGATCCCGATCAGGCCACCACGAACCGCGTTGATGAGCGAACGGAGGGTGGCCCGGCGGCGCGAGATCGTCGAGGTCAGCGTCATGCATCAAGGGTACGGGTGGGGCGCCTTCCGGATGCTGAGAGGGCCGCGTCGGGAGTCCGCGAACGATCGCGGCGCGCGCGCAACAGGGCGCGTGTGCGGGCATAGAGGAACCATGCGACGCCGATGGCGACCGCGGCGATGACGACGTACTGCAGGATCCCCGTGTATTCCTCGACGATCGGCCAGGACTCACCGAGATAGAAGCCCGCGAGGACGAAGATCGTGTTCCAGACCGCACTGCCCGCGGCGGTGAGCAGGCCGAACTTCCACAGCGGCATCCGCGTTATTCCCGCGGGAATCGAGATCAGGCTCCGGAAGATGGGAATCATCCGTCCGAAGAAGACGGCCTTGCCGCCGTGACGGCGGAACCACTCCACGGTGCGGTCGATGTCTTCGGGATGCAACAACGGCACCTTCGCGGCGATCCTCCGCAGTCGCGGGAGTCCGAGCACCGCTCCGATGCCGTAGAGCAGAAACGCCCCGACGATCGAGCCGAGGGTCGTCCAGATCAGCGCCTCGGCGAGGGTGAACGTGCCGCGGCTGGCGGTCAGACCCGCCATCGGCAGGATGACCTCGCTCGGCAGCGGCGGGAAGATGTTCTCGAGGGCGATGGCGATACCGGCGCCGACCGGCCCGATGACCTCCATGAGCGACACCGACCAGTCGACGATCGCCGTAAGCCACGAGCCGTCGGAGACGTGGACTGCTGTGGTCGTGGCGCTGATGATTGCGGTCATCGGGTGCCTTCGCGCTCGGTGATCGTGCTCGGTCGGTGGATCGTTTTTCAGAATATGAGCCGCGGGTGTCCGGATTCTGTGAGCCAGACCTCCGTTCGTTGAGCGCGCCGCAGACGAGACGCAACGCTCCTCGCACCGGTCGTTGAGCGAGCCGAAGGCGAGACGAAACGACGACCCAAAACTGTTCTCGAACATGAGAACTATTTCATATCTGACCAGCCCAAACCCCCTCTGAATGTCGGTGGCCCTCGGCAGAATTGAGGTATGGAAAACCTCGTCGACACGCTGCGCGAACTGGTCGCGCACGTCGGCGAGGTCGTCGATCGAATGCACGACGAGGGGCTCGTGGCGGCGGCATCCGATGCCGATCAGGCGGTCGCACTCGAGTTGTTGGGTCGGCTCGGCCGCCGTGTCGACGCCGTGACGATCGAGGCCGTTTCG
>NZ_HG779805.1:0-437 GCF_000582705.2 Microbacterium sp. C448 | reverse complement strand
TTGAGCGAGCCGCAGGCGAGTCGAAACGACTACCCAGAACCGCTCTCAAACATGAGAACTATTTCATACCTGACCTGCCCAAAACCCCCGCTGAATGTCGGTGGCCCTCGGCAGAATTGAGGTATGGAAAACCTCGTCGACACGCTGCGCGAACTGGTCGCGCACGTCGGCGAGGTCGTCGATTCGGTGCATCGCGAGGGACTCGTGGCCGCGGCATCCGATGCCGATCAGGCCGTCGCGCTCGAGTTGTTGGGTCGGCTCGGCCGCCGCGTCGACGCCGTGACGATCGAGGCCGTTTCTGAGGTCACGGCGCGGTCCGAATCGGCGGTGCGTGAGGAGCGGCTGACGTCGCGACTCGGATGCCGGAGCGTGAGCGAGCTCGTGCAGCGGACGACACGCCTCGGTCCACACACCGCCGGTCGCCTGGAGCGCGCGGC
>NZ_HG779804.1:0-6277 GCF_000582705.2 Microbacterium sp. C448 | reverse complement strand
AGGAGCGGCACAAAACCTGGAGCGCTTCAGGTGCCGGTTGGGCTGATTCTTGGTCGGCGTAGCAGGCGTCCTCGACCTCGATGGGAGTGCGCATGTCGAGCTCGCCGTGGAGGCGCTGGTTGTTCCACCACCACACCCACTCGAGTGTCGCCAACTCGACCTGCTCAAGGGTCCGCCAGTGTCCGCGTTGCCGAATGAGCTCGGGCGTGCTATAGAACTGACGGAGGTTGTTGACAGCCGGGTCTTCCAGTTGGGAGGAAGACTTCATGACATCAACTCTGTCCGCGTCTGCGTTGCGAGCTATCGAGCGACGGGCCAATCACAAGCTCGCCGTCCTGCGTCACGTCGAGGAAGTCAGCGGGAACGTCGCGGCGAGCTGCCGCTACTTCGGCGTGAGCCGGCAGGCGTACTACGCCTGGCTCAAACGCTACGGGGCGGAAGGCTTCGAGGGGTTGAAGGACCGCTCCAGCGCCCCGCACCACTCACCGACCGCGACGGACGCGGAAGTCGTGGAGAAGATCCTCTGGCTGCGTCAGCAGTATCACTTCGGCCCGGCGAAGATCACGATGTATCTGAAGCGGTACCACGACGTCACCGTCAGCGCGTCCGGTGTCTGGCGGATCCTGAAGAAGCTCGGCCTGAACCGCCTCCCAGCATCGCAGCGATACAAACGCACGGAGACCCGCTGGAAACGCTACGAGAAGCAACGCCTTCCCCGTCATCGGAGAGGTCGCCCCGACCGCCGAGATCCTGGAGTTGTTGCACGGCTGACCCGGTCGGTCACCCCGGCAGGCCGCGCATCCAGTCCGGGAACGCGGAATCGGCGAGGGGCGGTGGGACGGGCGTTTCGTCGGGGGTCGGCCCGAGGCCTTTGATCAGCAATTCCAGGTGCCGCCGGGCGAGTTCGGGCCCGAATCCCGGGGTGCTCGTCGCCACCCGGCTGATCGTGTGCGTCAGGATCGGAATGTCGGTCGCCGCGAAGTCGGCGCGCACGGTTCCCTCGCGCTTGGCGCGCTCGACGATCCCCGTCAGCAACGGCTCCACCTCGGCACGCAGCCGCGCGGCATCCTGTTCGATGTCGCGGAACAAGAACTCCTGGAAGGCTCTGCTACGCGACTGGAGTTCGACGAAGGCACGCAGCACCGACGTCAGCGCCTCGTGACCTGAGGGGGCACTGCTGCACCGTTCGATCATCGCGACGGACTCGGCGACGCGCTCGGCGAAGAGAGCGTCGACGAGCGCAGCTTTCGAGCCGAAAGCGCGGTAAACGGTGCCCACGCCGACCCCCGCGGCGGCGGCGACCGCCTCGATCGACGCCCCCAACCCGTCACGGGCGAAGATCGTCTCGGCGACGCTCAGAACCGTCTCGCGGTTGCGTGCGGCATCCTTCCGGAGCGGGCGGACGACGTCGGTCTCGGGCATTTCGCCAGTCTACGCGGGGCGAATCCGCGAAACGGAATCATTCATTCCGTTTATCGTGTATCGTTCCTCTCCAGCGGTCCGCACCGCTCATGATCCGCGAGGAGGCGGCTATGACAACTTTCAGACAGCGACTCACCCGCGTCATGGATGGCCGGAGCCGCAAGGGCGCCGAGCTCGGTCCGTACGCCGTGGAGATCGAGAAGGATCTCCGGGTCCCGATGGATGACGGCATCGAACTGCTCGCGGACCTCTACCGACCGATCGGAGCAGACGGCTCGCTCCCGACGATCGTCATCCGTGGACCGTACGGGCGCAGCGGATCGCTGGGTGGTGCGGCACGTGTCCTCGCATACGAGGGATTCACCGTCCTGTTCGTCAGTTCGCGCGGCACGTGGGGTTCTCCGGGGGTGTTCCAGCCGCAGGTGGACGAGCAGCGCGACGGCATCGCGACCCACCGCTGGACGCGCGCCCAGCCATGGTTCACGGGGAGGCTCGCGACCTTCGGCGAAAGTTACATGGGCTACACGCAGTGGGCGGTCGCGGGAAAGATGCAACGCGACGAGCCGGAGAACGCCCCGGAGGCGTACGTGCTACAGATCACGATGGCCGACTTCGGTGCGATCACCTGGAACAACGGTGCGTTCGCCCTGCGGAATTCGCTCGGGTGGACCCGGATGATGGATCGGATGGATCGCGGAGGCCTCGCGCTCCTCGGCATGCTCTTTCCCGACCCGAAGCTCGAGAAGGCGTTCGATGTCCTGCCGCTGAGCGCCGGCGACTCGGCGGCGATTGGCCGTCAGATCAGCTGGTACCAGGATTGGGTCCGGCACGAAGACCTGGGCGACGAGTACTGGACGAAGCAGTCCCACACCGGTTCGGTGCCCGACGTGACCGCGCCCGTGTTCATGCTCACGGGCTGGTACGACATCTTCACGCCTTGGCAGCTGCGCACGTACCGTCAGCTCGTCGAGGCGGGCAATGCGCCGTTCCTCACGATCGGTCCCTGGGGTCATATCTCTTCCGGGAAGGCGGCGCCCGCGCATCGCGACAGCGTCGCGTTCCTGAAGAGTGTCTTCGCCGACGAGCCGTGGGACAGGCCCGCGCCCGTCCGTGCCTTTCAGACGGGAACGGATGTCTGGCACGATCTGCCCGAGTGGCCGCCACCCGCGGTCACGTCGCAGTCCTGGCTCCTCGGAGCGGAGGGCACCGTCGGCCAGAATGCCGTCCCGCCCGGGTCCACGCGCTACACGTACGATCCCGACGAGCCCACGCCCGCCGTCGGCGGTCCGAGCCTGCTCCCCGACACCGATCCCGTCGACAACGCCGAGCACGAGAAGCGCTCGGACGTCGTGACCTTCCGTTCGAGCGCGCTAAGTACACCGCTCGAGCTTGCGGGGGAGCCCGTCGCACACATCCGGGTCCGATCGAGCGCGCCGAGTTTCGACGTCTTCGTGCGGATCACGGATGTCGGGCCCGACGGTCGCTCCATGACCGTCTGCGATGGAGTTCGGCGCATCGGCTCGGTGGGCACGCGCGCCACAGATCCTGACGCCGATGCCGACGGCTTCCGTGAGGTGTCGCTGCCGCTCTGGCCGACGTTCCACCATTTCGCCGCGGGACATCGCCTGGGCATTCAGATCAGTTCCGGCGCGCACCCGCGGTACGCGCGCAACCCGGGCACGGGTGAGGCGGCGTTCGACGCGGTATCGACGATCGTCGCCCAGCAGGAGGTCGCGCACGGCGGGCTGCAGGGCAGCCGAATCGATCTGCCGGTGTGGTCGCGCTGATCGCGGCTCGACCAGCGTCTACGGGGTTGCGTCGCCGCCCGATGCGGCCCAGCGATCGCGCAGCGCGAACGCGGCGGCCTTCGGTTTGCGATCGCGCGTGAAGACACCCTTCTTGTTGCCACCGACACGGTGAGTGCTCGGCCCCGTCGCAAAATCTGCGAAGTTCCATACGTGTTCGCCGACGATCGACGGAATGCGATCGAAGACGCGATGGTACATCCGCAGGAGGTCGGCCTGGTACTCCTCGCTCCACGGTTCGTTCGTCGCTGAGTGCATGCCCGCTATGGAATCCGCGCCGTACTCTGCCATGACGATGGGTTTGTCGTAGGCCGCTGCCCAGGCCGTCAGATCCTTCTCGAGGCGAACCTCGGCCGCCGCGAGGTCCCCGGTGAACACGTACCAGCCGTAGTAGCGGTTGAGGCAGAGCACGTCGAACAGGTCGGCGAGCCGATCCGTCTCGTGGCTGGCCAGGGCGACGTTCGAGTAGGTGATGGGCCTGCTGGGGTCGAGCCGGCGAGCCAGCTCCACGAGCGGTTCGAAGTACTCTCGTGCGCCGTCGACCCCCGAGTCGGGCTCGTTCGCCAGGCTCCACATCACGACGGACGGGTGATTCTTATCCCGCGCGATCAGCTCTTCGATGGCGTTCTCATGGCTCGTGCGCGTGGCGTCGCCGTAGCCATCCGGACCGAATGTGGGTCGTGAGCGCTGTCCGAAGACGCCGCCGCCGACCGCCATGTTCAGACCGACCGCGGCGGTCTCGTCAACGACGACGATCCCGTGCCGATCCGCGTAGTCGATGACGTCTTCTGCATAGGGGTAGTGCGAGGTACGGAAGGAGTTGGCGCCGATCCACCGCATGAGCTCGAAGTCGTGCACCATGAAAGCGTCGTCGTGACCACGTCCCCGGACGGGTGCGTCCTCGTGCTTGCCGAAGCCCGTGAACGAGAAAGGTACATCGTTGATGAGGAACTGCGTACCGCGCACCGCGACGGTACGAATGCCGAAGGGCTGCTCATAGACATCGACGATGTCGCCGTCCCCATTGCGGGCTTCGACGTCCAGTCGATAGAGGTAGCCGTCGCCGGGTGCCCACAGGTGCGGGTGTTCGACGACAACGCTGCCGCGGGCTCCCTCACCGGTCGCCACCACGCGGTCGTCCGCATCACGAACATTGACGACGACGTCGGCGGCCGCATCGTCGACGACGACGTCGTAGTCGACGATCGCCCGGGGGCCGATCGATCGCGTCGTGACGGTCACGTCGCGAACCCGATCACGCGGAACACGCAGAAGCCAGACGGACCGGTTCAGCCCCGCGTAATTCGCGAAGTCATGCTGGAACGTCTGGCGACGCCTCCCGTCCGGACCCGTAACGACTTCGCCCGGGGGGATGCTGGCGCGGGTGAGTTCGTTGTTCACCGCGATCGTGACACGCACCTCCGTACCGGCGTTGGCGTGTGCCGTGATATCCACTTCGAAGGGTGTGTACCCGCCGACGTGGGATCCCACCAGCTCGTCTCCGACATAGACCGACGCCTCGTGGGTCGCGGCATCCATGCGCAGGATGATGGCCGAATCCGTCCATGACTCGGGCACCCGCAGGCGGCGCTGGTAATACACCCAGCCCACGTGGGACGCGACGGCGGTATCCATGAAGAGATCGTTGTAGCTGGCAGGAACGGGAACCTCGCGCAGGCCGGGCAGACGCGAGGTCCACCATCGCGCATCCTGCGCGCTGCCGTCGTCGATGGCGAACCGCCAGAGTCCATCCAGCTTGTTGGCTTCGCGTGTCGCCGTAGCGATGGGTTTCAGCATGTCGTCTCTCCTCGAGGTCAGGTCTTAGTGATCGAACTCGGCGAGCACCATCGTGTCGCCGAGCAGTTCTTCGTCATCGGCGAGTTCGGGGACGACGAGCGCGACCAGTGCACGGCGGGCTTCGCTCCGAACGCGAGACCGCGCAGAGTCGATTGCCGCGCTTGCCGCATCGCTCGGAAGTCTGCTCGCCAGAGTTCCCTCTACCCAGTACGAAAGCACGCGCGCCGCGCCCGTGCCTCGCCGGCCCGCGGCCCGCTCGGCCCGGAGAACCGGAGCTATCCGCGCTCGCAACTTCCCGACCCCGTCCCGCCCGATGCGAGTCAACGCGTCCGCCATCGCCCTGTTGTGGAACCGGGACAGGAGCGCCGATCGATAGGCGTCGAGGTCGAGGTCCACGGAGGAGGGCAGATTGCGCGCAGCTTCGTTCCAGAACTCCTCGAGTCCTGCGGTGATGAGCTGATCCGTCATGGCATCCGCAACGGTCGTGTGTCTCCTCAGCAAGCCCGCGTAGGCGAGGAACGAGTGCGCGCCGTTCAGGAGCCACAGTTTACGAAGCTCGAACGGCTCGATATCCGTCACGAACTTCGCGCCGACGGCATCCCAGGACGGGCGGCCGGCGGGGAAGTCGCCGGAGAGCAGCCAGCTGGAGAACGGCTCGGCCACGACCGCGGCGTCGTCGGCGAAGCCGGTGAGCTCGGCGACACGTATTGGCACACTCGGATCGATCTGCGGGGTGATGCGGTCGACGGATGTCGAGACGTACGTGACATCGGTCGAAAGGTAGGGGATGAGCTCAGGAAAGGTGCGCTCCGCGGCGTGGTGGAGGGCATCGCGCAGCACAGTACCGTTCGCGGGCAGATTGTCACAGGGGACGAGAGCGATCGGCGGAGCGCCCGCGAGGCGCCGTCGTTCCAGACCGAGCAGCAGGCGCGCGAGGGGTGTCCTGAGGGTCGGAAGGGCGTCGGTGTCACGCGGCAGGGATATCGCCGTCAACAGTGCGAGGTCATCGCCGATCTCGATCGTGTCGTGCCCGTCACCGGCCACGGGCAGTCGGTAGCCGGCCTCCGTGATGGTGAGCGTGGCGATGGCGGTTTCGGGTGCCTCGAACTGCTGCACGAACGTCGCCGTATCGCGCCCGTCGACCGCTGAGCGGATGCTCCCGACGATCTCGGCCTCGTCGTCCTCGTCCGAACGGGTCAGAAGCGTGTAGAGACCGTCCTGGCGCTCGAGGGCGGTCGCGATATCAGGTCCGC
>NZ_HG779803.1:0-609 GCF_000582705.2 Microbacterium sp. C448 | reverse complement strand
GCTGCAAGCCGATATCGACGACGGCACCCGTGAGGGCGTGAGCTCGGTCGAGCATGCCGAGATCAAGCGATTGAAGGCGGAGAACACGCGCCTGCGTGAAGACGTCGCGATCCTTCGGGCGGCGACGAGTTTCTTCGTGGGGGAACTCGACCCCCGCAACCGATGATGATGGGCTTCATCGACACGATGAGAGCCGAGGGACACGCGGTCGAGTCGATCTGCCGAGTCCTGCGTGAGCAGGGCTGCCAGATCGCCGCGCGCACCTACCGGGCCCAGCGGCGAGGTGTCGTGGCCGCCCGCACGGTCTCCGACGCGCAGGTCTACGGCGCGGTCCGTGATGCCGCGTGGACGACTGTCGAGATCGGAGGGCGGCAGGTTCGGAAGCTGACGCCGGAAGGGCTCTACGGGCGGCGGAAGATGACCGCCCTGATCCGCCGGACCACGATCCTGAATGCGTCCCGGGGTGCGGTCGACCGTGCCATGCGCTCGCTCGGGCTGTCGGGCATCCGCCGCGACAAGGGCGTGCGCACCACCATCCCCGCCAAAGACGGCGTCCGGGCCGGGGATCTGCTCAACCGGGACTTCACCGCGCCCCGGCCGGATCACACC
>NZ_HG779802.1:0-1059 GCF_000582705.2 Microbacterium sp. C448 | reverse complement strand
CCTCGATCCACCGATGAGCCTTCGGTGGGTGGCGTCGGTGTGATGGGCGCGGCGTGATCGGCTGCGGGCAGGGGTGAGTTCCGGGCGTCTCATCCCGGTTGTCCACTTCGTTGTCGGTCGTGCCGCTGGTGGCGGCGGTGGTCAGCTGGCCGCGGCCGGTGGTGGTGCGTGCGTCGCGGTGAAGAGTCGGTCGAACGCGGTCTGCCAGGGCCAGACGTCCGGCAGGTGCAGGATGATGCGGCGCGCCGTCCGCGCCAGTCGTGCCGGCACTGAGACGAGGGTGCGGCGAATCGTCGCGGTCGTTGCCCGGGCGAGCCGCCCGCCTCGGTCGGCGATGAGTCCAGCGGTGCGGGTGAGGTTGAATGCGATCACGGCGAGGACGAGCCATGCGCTGTTCGCGGTGAACACTCCCGAGGGCAGGTGAGCGAGCGGGCCCGCCTTCAGGTCCGCGTGAACTTGCTCGATGATCGCGTGCCCGCGGTGGGTCTTGTCCGCCGCGACGGTTCCCATCGTCTGCTTGTCGGTGGTGGTGAAGAACGCGTGGTGCCGGTAGATGTCGAACAGCGTCGGCTGCTCGACCTGCTTGGGGTTCAGGTCCGGGATCCGCCGCACCACCAGTCGCCCTTCAACCCGTTCGGCGATCTTCCGGGAACGGAACGCTGTGAAGGGCACCTCGGCGACCTCTGCCTTCGAGATCCACCGGCCCGTGACCTCGTCACGGATCGCGTTCGGGTACTCGATCGTCTCCCACCCGTCCTCGGGGATCGTCGCGATCGCCGTCTTCACCGCGGGGTCCATCCGAACGGTGACGGACACGTCCGCGCCGGCCTTGATCGCCGTGCCGATGGTGGCGTGTCCGTAGAAAGCGGAGTCCGCCCGCAGCAACGGCCGAACACTGCTGCCCAGGTCCATGCGGCGAAGCGTGGCGAGGGTGTCGGCGACGATCCTGGCCGCGCCTTTCGGGGAACCGGTCTTCCCCTGCCGCAGCCGCTGCCCCACGATCACCGGCGCCGACTGCGATGTCGACGCCGTGGCGAACAGGGCGTTCAGGCCGCGGAC
>NZ_HG779801.1:0-5768 GCF_000582705.2 Microbacterium sp. C448 | reverse complement strand
CGGCTGGGGATCGGTCCCGCCGTGGCACGTCATACGCTCCTGCGCCTGGAGTCGCAGGGGCGCCTGACGAGCGGATTCTTCCTCCCCGCAGGAGTGGACCGACGGGATGAAACGGAGTGGTGCGACGCCGAGGTGCTGCGCCGCCTGCGCATGCGCTCGCTCGCGGCCATTCGCGGCAGCGTCGAGCCCGTGCCGCCCGAGGCGTTCGCGCGGTTCCTGCCGGTGTGGCAGCACGTCGCCCGGCCGCTGTCCGGGATCGACGGCGTGGTCGCGGCGATCGATCAGCTCGCGGGCGTGCCGCTGCCGGCGAGCGCGTGGGAGTCTCTCGTGCTGCCCTCCCGCGTGTCGGACTATCACCCCGGGCTGCTCGACGAGTTGACGGCGGCCGGCGAGGTCATCTGGTCCGGCCAGGGCTCGCTGCCCGGACGCGACGGATGGGTGGCTCTGCACCCCGCGGACGCCGCGCCGTACACGCTGGCCCCGCCCGAGGACGAACCCGCCGCAGACTCGCTCGATCGACGTGTGCTCGATGCCTTGGCCGTCGGGGGCGCCTACTTCGCCTCTCAGCTGCGCGATGCGGCCGGTGCCGAGAACGAGCAATCCGTGACGGACGCCCTCTGGCGCCTGACCTGGTCGGGTCATGTCACGAACGACACGTTCGCGCCGCTCCGGGCCCTGACGGCCGGTGGATCGCAGGCCCACCGCACGACGCGGCGCCCACCCCGTGCCCGTCTCTTCCGCGGCGCCGCCCTGCCCCGCCCGGCCGCTCCCCCGCGCCCGACCGGTGTGGGCGGACGCTGGTCGCTGTTGCCCGAACCGGAGTCGGATGCTTCGGCGCGGGCAACGGCATCCGCGGCACTGCTGCTCGATCGCTACGGCGTCGTCACGCGCGGGTCGGTCCAGGCCGAGGGCATGCCCGGCGGTTTCGCCCAGGCTTATCGGGTGCTCGCCGGCTTCGAACAGGCCGGTCACTGCCGCCGGGGGTATCTCATCGAAGGGTTGGGGGCGGCACAGTTCGCGGCATCCGCCACGATCGACCGACTGCGCGAGTTCGCGGCCCTGCCCGATCCCGCCCCCCTGCGTGCCGTCACTCTCGCCGCGACCGACCCCGCGAACCCCTACGGCGCGGCCCTCCCGTGGCCCGTGATCGACGGCGTCACCCACCGCCCGGGACGCAAGGCCGGCGGCATCGTCGTGCTGGTCGATGGGGCCCTGGCCGTGTACCTCGAACGGGGCGGCAAGAGCGCGCTCGTCTTCACGGAGGACGATGACGTGCTCGCGGCCGCCGCGCTGGATCTGGCAACGACAGCCCGGGCCAGACGCCTCGACACACTCACGGTCGAGCAGGTCAACGGCGCTTTCGTCTACGGCTCCTCCACCGCTCGCGCCCTCCGCGAGGCGGGCTTCGTCGAGTCGCCCCGCGGCCTGACGCTGCGTCGCACGACGGCGGGAGACGCGATTCGAGCGGGCGCTCGTGCCTGAGGGCGACACCGTCTTCCGTGCCGCGCGACGGCTGTCCGAGGCGCTCGCGGGTTCGGTCGTGACACGGTTCGACATCCGAGTCCCCGGCAGTGCGACCGCCGACCTGCGGGGTGAGACCGTGCACGACGTCGTTCCCCGCGGCAAACACCTGCTGCATCGCATCGGGGATTTCTCGCTGCACTCGCACCTCAAGATGGAGGGCGAGTGGCACGTCTATCGCCGGGGCGAGAAGTGGCGAAAGCCGGCGTTCAAGGCTCGCGCGATCGTCGGCAACGCGGACTGGGATGCCGTGGGCTTCGACCTGGCGATGGTCGAGGTGCTCCCCACGAGCGACGAGGAGCGCGTCGTCGGGCATCTGGGTCCCGACCCGCTGGCCGAAGACTGGGATCCGTTCGAGGCCGCGCGGGTGCTCGCAACCGACCCGCGGCCGATACACGTGGCGCTGCTCGACCAGCGCACCGTGGCGGGTTTCGGCAACGAGTACGCGAACGAGATTCTGTTCGTCCGAGGCATCCTGCCCTCGCGTCCCGCGACCGAGGTCGACACCGCCGCCGTGATCGATGTGGGGGCACGGATGCTCCGCGCCAACCGCGACCGCACGCCACGAACGTTCACGGGCGATACCCGAGCGGGTCGCACGACGTGGGTGTACGGGCGGGCACGACGGCCGTGCCGGCGGTGCGGCACCGCCATCCGCGAGGGGTCGCTCGGGGCTACGGCGACGTCCGAACGCAACGTGTTCTGGTGCCCGAACTGTCAGCGGTGACCGCGGACGTCATGGTTGTCAGTGGCCGACGTAGCGGCCCGGCCGGTGGTTGAGCGCGAGCACCAGACTCAGGAGCACCGCCCCCGCGGCCGAGAGCAACACGAGCGGCCAGGGAACGACCCAGAGAGCTGCGACGATGATTGCGACGTCGAAGATCATCTGCACCCAGCCCGCACGGAATCCCCACCGCTCCTGGACGATCAGCGCGATGATCGTGATGCCCCCGAGGCTCGCGCGATGCCGGAAGAGGATGAGAAGTCCGATGCCGACGAGCAGATTGCCCCCGAAGGTGCCGTAGACGGGATCGATCTGCGGGATGGGGAACGCCAGATTGTGCAGCACGGAGAACGCGGAGACGAGACCGATCGACACGGCCGTCCGGACGGTGAAGTCCAGCCCCTTCTTCCAGAGCGCGAGCACGGCGAAGGGGAGGTTGACGATCGCGAAGAGCGCCCAGAAGGGCAGCGAGGTCGCGTAGTCGAGGAGGAGGGCAACACCGGCGGTGCCGCCCGTGACCGCGCCGCTGGCCTGCAGCAGGTGAAGCCCGAGCGACGCGGTGAACGTTCCCGTCAGCAATCCCAGGATGTCTTCGGGCACGGTGTGCGCCAGGGCCGGATCGCCGAAGACCGGGTCGGCCGGAGCGGCGTCGCCATCGGCGGGGATGTCGTGTGCGTGTGTCACGGGGTCCTTCGTGAGGTTCGTGGGTCTGGACAGGAGGGGTCATCCGTCCGCACTCATCTTCGCAAACTCGGCGCCCTCGTCTATCGGGGCGCGAGAGTGCCCGTTCCACGCGCGAAGGTGCCCGTTTCTCGGACCGAGAGTGCCCGTTGTCGCAGCGGGGAGCCACCTCGCGGGACAGAACGGGCACCCTCGGGGACAGAACGGGCACCCTCGCGCAGAAAAGTTCAGGAATGACCCATCCGGAATACCCATGCCTACGAATGAGTTACAACCGGTGACTTCGGCTTTACCTACCGCCGTAGGAGGGAATCGTGGGCAAGAACTACGTGGACATCGAACGCGATAACGGAGAGACCCTTCGTTACCGCAAGCACGTCAATGGTCGCGGGCTGATCGCGCACGGCGCGAAGGTCCACGCGAGCGCGCTGATCGAAGCGGGCGCGTACGTTGAACCCGGCGCACAGGTTGCCGCCGGAGCTCGTGTGCTCCGTGGCGCGTGGATTGAGGCGGACGCCGTTATCGGACCCGACGCCATCATCGAGGAGCACGCACACATCGGCGCGGGTGCAGCGGTCGGTTCCGGTGCACGCATCGGCGTCCGTGCGAGTGTTGGTGACCGCGCGCGCGTCGCGGGCGGCGCGAAGATCCGCGACGACGAAATCGTCGCGGACGGCCAAATCGTTGCAACCGACAAGCGCGGATTGCGCTTGGCGGCGTAAGGCACGCAAGCGCGGGCTGCGCTTGGCGGCGTAAGACACGCAAGCGCGGGCTACGCTGGCCGGATGGCGAAGGGTGGCGGGACTCCGAGACGCCCGCGCCGTCCTGTGCGTGCGGCATCCATCCGCCCCGCGACCCCGAAGAAGGCGGCACGCTCGAAGCCTGGGCCTCCGGTCGAAGGGCCGCCCGGTCCCGTTCTGGTCGGGCCACTTCGGCTGGGCGTGTTCCCGGGTGCAGCACCCGGGATCTGGGTTGATCGTTGGCGGGAACGCCTGCCCGATGTGCCTCTCGAACTCGTTCCGACCGAGGCAGCAAATCAGGAGCAGGCGCTCCGTGCCGGTGAGATCGATGCCGCCCTGGTCCGTCTCCCGGTCGAGCGCGATGGGTTGCACGTCATTCCGCTCTACGAAGAAACGACGGTCGTGGCGTTCGGCACCGATTCGTCGCTCGGCGCCGCGGAAGAGCTGGCGTTCGCCGATCTCGCGGGCGAGATCCTCTTCGTTCCCGCGGATGATGTGCTGGGTCCGCTCGACATTGCCGGCATCGTCCCGGCTCGTGGGCCACAGCTCGCGACCACAGCCGACGCATTGGAGACGGTCGCCGCGGGCGTGGGCGTCGTGATCCTGCCGCTGTCGCTCGTGCGCCTGCACCGCCGCCGCGACGTGACGCACCGACCGCTCTCGGGTGCTCCGACATCCGCCGTCGCCCTGGCGTGGGTCGCCGCGAACACGAGCCCCGAGATCGAGGCGCTGGTCGGCATCGTTCGGGGCCGCACGGCTCGATCGTCGCGGGGTTGACCCTGCCCGCCGATTACACTCGGGCAACATGACCTATGCCGGCACGGGGACCGATGGCACCCGACCACTGCTGTACCTGTGCGTGCGCCCCCAGGCCGGTGCCGCCGAGGGCGAATACCGCTCGTTCCGCGAGGCCGCGCACCTCGGCGAGGACCGCCTGCACGCCCACGATCTCGTGCGCGAACCGCTGCCGGCCGACGCTCTCGACACGTACGCGGGATTCCTCGTCGGCGGCAGTCCGTTCAACGTCGCCGACCCCACGGGCACGAAGACCGACGTGCAGCGTCGCCTCGAGGCGGACCTCGAAAGGCTCGCGGATGCCGCAGCATCCGGTGTCACGTCGGGGCTGTTCACCTGCTACGGCATCGGCATCGTGACGCGCATGCTGGGTGGTGAGGTCACCCGGGCCTACCCCGAGGACACGGGGCCCGCGACCATCACCCTCACCGAGACAGGCGCGCAGGACCCGCTCTTCGGCATGCTGCCCGCGCGTTTCTCGGCCCTCACGGCGCATAAAGAGGGAGCGGCCACTCCGCCCCCGGGCGCCGAACTTCTCGCCACCAACGATGTCTGTCCCGTGCAGGCGTACCGCGTCGGCGACACCCTGTACGCGACGCAGTTCCATCCCGAACCGACGGGCCGCGCGTTCACCGAGCGGATGGTCGTCTACCGCGACGACGGATACTTCGATGCCCGCGCGTTCGACGAGATTGCCGCTCGCGTGCTCGGCGCGTCGATCAGCGAGCCCGCGCGCATCGTCCGCGCATTCGCGGCACGCCTGGTCTGAGTCCCGCGTCCTGCCCGCGCTGAGCGGTCAGTCGCCCTGCGGCCGGAGCGTCCGGAGCCCCGCGATGGCGAGGGGCGTTCCGACGACGGCGACAGCCGCCACGATCGCGGCGATGCCGATTTCCTCGCTGCGCGGCTGGTCAGCCAGGCGCCCGACGGCGATCCAGACGAGTCCCCACCCGAGGGCGAGGCCGGGCGCGACGCGCCATCCGCTCGCCCAGGCGATCGCGAGACCGATGACGGCGACGACGACGATCACCGCGATGCCCCACGCCTCCGCATGATCCGCCCAGTCGGTCGGGCCGATGGCGGTCAACCAGGCCGTCACGTTGGCCACGGAAGCGACGGCGACCCAGCCGAGATGCAGGCCCGTGACCCCGTCGACCAGAAGCGAGTCGATGAACCCGCCGCGCGGCATCCGCGTGACCACGGCGCGCTGGAAGGTGATGCAGAGCGCGGCCAGCAGCACGAAGATCGCCAGCGTTGTGCCCCAGAGCGTGAAAACCTGCACCGTGACGATCCAGAGGCCGTTCAGCACC
>NZ_HG779800.1:0-7381 GCF_000582705.2 Microbacterium sp. C448 | reverse complement strand
TACGGCGCCGCGCAGCTCTGCGAGTCCCGCCTGGAGGGGTCGCGGCACGATGCTCTCGATGACGGTGAGCACGCGCGACGAGGCGATCGCGGTCGAAACAATGGGCGTTCCGGTGGCCGCGAGGCCCGAGCCGACGAGCGACACGGCGAGTGCCGCGGCCACGAGCGTCAAACCGCCGCCCAGCAAACGATCGACGCCACGCAGCGGCGTACGGTCGACGCCGCGTCGCAGAGCATTGCCCGCGGCGGAACCCAGCGCCGCGCATCCGGCCAACAGCAGAAGCGTGGCCGCGATCACGGCGAGCGCGCGCCACATCGGCCAGGGCAGAGCGGCCGTCACGAAGGGCATCAGCCAGTACGCGCCGACAGCGCCGATGCCGAGTCCGACGAGGGTCCCGAGGCTCGCGAGCAAACCTCGCTGGAACCCGATGATGAGAGCGACGAGAAGCAGCACGAGCACGACGATGTCGACAACCTGCATGCGCCTGCCCCTCTCTGCCTCCGGACTCGCACAATCGAGCGGCCGGGCGCCGGACTCAGGATAATTCGCGTCGCTGAGAAGTCCCGGCAGGTTGCGACCCGCGCGCCCGCCCACGGGGCGGGGCTGCGGCGCACAACGTTTGCCTTCGAGTCGGCATGACACTAAGATCGATGGAGGTTAGAGTCACCTTGACTCGAACCAGCGTCGCCCTAGAGATGTCGAGTCAGCACACCATGAGCACAGCTCCCTCTGCCACGGCCACGGCCACGGAGTCGCAAGTGCTTGCCGCTCCCGCCGCCGAGGCCACGCGCGTCGCGGTCTCGACCGTGATCTTCACGCTGAGGCGACGCCCCGAGGATGACTCGGCTGCGCTCGTTCTGCCCCTGGTCCGGCGCACGCGCGATCCCTACGCAGGACTGTGGGCACTGCCGGGCGGATGGCTCGACACGACCGAGGGACTGGATGCCGCGGCATCCCGCACACTCGGCGAGACCACCGGTCTCTCACCGAGCTATCTCGAGCAGCTCTACGCGTTCGGAGACGTCCACCGCTCGCCCTCACGCGTCGTGTCGATCGTGTACTGGGCGCTGCTGCGTTCGGCTCAGGTCGACGCGCAAGTTGCGGCCCACGCCGCTGCCGGCGACGCCCCCGAGAACGTGGCCTGGTTCGATGCCGCCGATCTGCCGACGCTTGCCTTCGATCACAACCAGATCGTCGACTACGCGCTCTGGCGCCTGCGGAACAAGGCCGGCTACTCGCGGATCGCGCACGGCCTGCTTGCCGATGAATTCACGCTCGCCGAGTTGCGCGAGGTGTACGAGTCGATCCTCGGCCGAAAGCTCGACCCTGCCAACTTCCGGCGTCAGGTCGAGAACTCCGGAACCCTGATCCCCACCGACGGCTTCCGCACCGGCAGCCACCGCCCCGCCCGCCTGTACCGCTACAACCAGGATGTCGAGTTGGCCGAGCGCGGCCCGCTCGCCGCACCCGCTCCCGCCCCGGCACCGAGCCGCGCATCCTTCGATTCGAGGACGACATGAACGCCACTCCCCTCACCCTCAGCACGACCGCCATGCTGAACCCGTCGGTCGATCATGAGATACAGCGGATCACCGCGGGCCTCTCGGACGCCGAGACCTGCAATACCGACCTCGCCGCGGGGCCGTGGAGCTTCGACGGACGCCCGGGATACGGTCCGGGGTCATCGATGGGTGATGTGATCCCGGCCGGTTCGCCGCGCCAGGGCGAACTGCCGCTCGAGTACCGCGAGGCATCCGAGGCCGAGCTGCACGAGCGCATCCTGGCCGCCAAGCGCACACTCGGCGACCGCGTCGTGATTCTCGGGCACTTCTACCAGCGCGAAGAGGTCGTGCGGCACGCCGACTACGTGGGCGATTCGTTCCAGCTCGCGAACGCCGCCCAGGCACACCCCGAGGCCGAGTCGATCGTGTTCTGCGGGGTGCACTTCATGGCCGAGACCGCGGACCTGCTCTCGCGCCCCGAGCAGGCGGTCATCCTGCCGAATCTCGCCGCCGGATGCTCGATGGCCGACATGGCGAACATCGATCAGGTCGAGGAGTGCTGGGAGCAGCTCGAGGATGTCTACGGCCCGATGGATGCCGTGGACGCGGATGGCTTGGTGCCCGTCATCCCGGTGACGTACATGAACTCGTCGGCAGCCATCAAGGGGTTCGTCGGGCGGCACGGAGGGATCGTCTGCACCTCGTCGAACGCGCGGACGGTGCTCGAGTGGGCTTTCGCGCGCGGCCGTCGCGTGCTCTTCTTCCCCGACCAGCACCTCGGCCGCAACACGGCCAAGGCGATGGGAGTTCCCCTCGAGCAGATGCCGATGTGGAACCCGAATCGCCCGCTCGGTGGCAACGATGAGGCGACGCTCGACGACGCCCGCGTGATCCTGTGGCACGGATTCTGCTCGGTGCACCGCCGCTTCACGGTCGACCAGATCGAGAAGGCGCGCGCCGGGCATCCGGGCGTCCGCGTGATCGTGCACCCCGAGTGCCCGATGCCGGTCGTCGATGCCGCGGACGAGGCCGGATCGACCGACTACATCCGCAAGGCCATCCAGGCCGCGACCGAGCCGACAACTTTTGCGATCGGCACAGAGGTCAACCTCGTCCAGCGGCTCGCGGCCGAGCATCCGCAGCACACGATCTTCTGCCTCGATCCCGTCGTCTGCCCGTGCTCGACGATGTATCGCATCCATCCCGGTTACCTCGCGTGGGTGCTCGAGCAGCTCGTCGCGGGCGAGGTCCGCAACCGAATCACCGTCGCCGCGGACGTCGCCGAGCCCGCACGCATCGCGCTCGAACGGATGCTGGCCGCCAAGCCCGCACCGCAGGTGACGGCATGACGAGCGCGATCGTCGTCGGCAGCGGCATAGCGGGACTGACCGTCGCGCTGCACGCCGCCCGCGCGGGCATCGAGGTCACGCTCGTGACGAAAGACGTGCTCGAGCACGCCAACACGCGGTATGCGCAGGGCGGCATCGCGGGGGTCATGTTCGCCGACGATCGGGCAGCGGATCACGCGCATGACACGCTGACCGCGGCCGCGGGCCTCGGCGACCCCGCCGCAGTCGAGGTGCTCGTGTCAGAGGGGCCGGAACGCATCCGCGAACTGATCGCGCTCGGCGTCGCCTTCGACCGTGACGCGTCAGGCGACTTCGTCAAGGGCCTCGAGGCCGCGCACTCGTACCCGCGCGTGCTGCACGCGGGCGGGGACGCCACGGGCACGGCCATCGAGACCGCGCTCGTCGCAGCCGTCCGCGCCTCGGCCATGGAGATCATCGAGCACGCATTCCTCGTCGATCTCACGCTCGTCGAGGGGCGCGTGAGCGGTGTCGACCTGCTCACGACGGAGGGTCGACGGATGCTCCGGGCCGACGCCGTCGTTCTCGCGACCGGGGGCGCGGGCCAGCTCTTCGCCCACACCACGAACCCATCCGTGGCCACCGGCGACGGCATCGCCGCGGCGCTTCGGGCCGGTGCCGAGGTAACGGACCTCGAGTTCGTCCAGTTCCACCCGACGGTGTTGGCTGCGGGCGAGCCGTTCCTGATCTCGGAGGCCGTGCGTGGTGAGGGCGCGACCCTCATCGACGACGACGGTCGCCGCTTCGTGTTCGACACGCATCCCGACGGCGAACTCGCGCCGCGTGACGTGGTCGCGCGGGCCATCGCCCTCCGCATGATCGAGCAGGGTGGTCGGCCGGTCCACCTCGACGCAACACGGCTGGGCTGGACGGAACAGGGCTCGACGGAACAGGGCTCGGGAGATCAAAGCTCGACCGCATCCTTCCTGACACGTCGCTTCCCCACGATCGATGCCGCCGTGCGTCAGCGGGGTCTCGACTGGGCACGCGATCCGATCCCGGTGACCCCCGCGGCGCACTACCTGATGGGCGGGATCGTGACCGATCTCGACGGACGAACGAGCTTGCCCGGGCTGTACGCGGTCGGCGAGGCGGCGCGGACGGGCGTGCACGGCGCCAACCGGCTGGCGTCGAACTCGCTGCTCGAGGGCGCCGTGTTCGGCGCACGTGCCGCTGCCGCCCTCGCCTCGCCCCACACCCCCGCCCCCCAGCGCTCCGTTCCGCTGTCGCAGATCGACGTGCCGCGAGGCACGGAGCGTCGATCTGCGACAGCGGAGCACATGCCGTTCACGCGCGCGGCGCTGCAGCGCGTGATGTGGGAGAGCGTGGGGGTCGTACGCGACGAACATGGGCTGCGGCGAGCGCAGGGTCTCGTCGACGGATGGCTCGCTCAGCCGCGTACGCGGCGCTCGCAGGCCGAGTTCGAGAACGAGAACCTGCTGCAGCTCGCGGCCGCGACCATCCGTGCCGCCCTCGCGCGGCGCGAGTCTGTCGGCGCTCATTACCGCAGCGATGACCCGAGCCTCTCATCACACGCCCCCACTCACACCCCCGCCCTCGTCGGGAGCGCAGGATGCTGACCCGGGCCACGATCGATCGCGTCGTGTCGGCGGCGCTCGAAGAAGACGCCCCCTGGGGCGACGTCACGAGCGAGTTCCTCATCCCCTCGACCGCGGTCGCGCGTGCCGAACTGGTCGCACGCGACCACGGCGTCTTCAGCGGCGGCGAGGTCTTCACCGCGGCGTTCCGGCTGACCGATCCCACCATTCGTGTCGCCCTCACGGTCGCCGACGGTGCCGAATTCGCTCCGGGAACCGTTCTCGCGGTCGCGGAGGGACCCGCGCGGGGTGTGCTGACCGCCGAGCGCGTAGCCCTCAACTTCGTGCAACGGATGTCGGGAATCGCTACCCTCACGTCGCGCTTCGTCGCCGAGGTCGCACACACGGGCGCGCGGATCGCCGACACGCGCAAGACCACGCCGGGCCTGCGGGCTTTCGAGCGGCATGCCGTGACGAGTGGCGGGGGCCACAACCACAGGCACTCGCTCTCAGACGCTGTGATGGCGAAGGACAATCATCTGGCCGTGCTGCAGCGCAGCGGCGTCTCGGTCACGGCGGCGCTGCAGGGCGCGATCGCGCGGCTGCCGCACACGACGCATGTCGAGGTGGAGGTCGATCGGCTCGATCAGATCGAACCGGTTCTCGCCGCGGGGATCGGCACGATCCTGCTCGACAATTTCTCGCTCGAGGACCTGCGTCGTGGTGTTCAGCAGGTCGCGGGTCGCGCGCTCGTGGATGCCAGCGGCGGCGTGCGGCTCGACACGGTGCGGGCGATCGCCGAGACGGGCGTGGACATCATCTCGGTCGGCGCCCTGACGCACTCCGCATCGGCGCTGGACCTCGGGCTCGACATCCTCGTGGACGATTCGCACGAAACCGCGGACTGACACCCCATGCTCTATCTCGACAACGCAGCGACCACCCCCGTGCGGCGCGAGGCCCTCGAGGCGATGATTCCGTACCTGACGACCGAGTTCGGCAACCCCTCGAGCCACCACACGTTCGGCGAGCGTGCGGCGGCCGCGCTTGCCGACGCGCGCGGCACCGTCGCTCGCATCCTCGGGATGCGTTCGAGCGACGTCGTGTTCACCTCGGGCGGCACCGAGGCGAACAACCTGGCTGTCAAGGGCATCACGATCGCCGCGCATCTCTCCCGCCACGCCGGCAGCGCGCGCCACATCATCACGACCCCGATCGAGCATGAGTCGATCCTCGAATCCGTTGATTACCTCTGCAGGGTGCACGGGATCACGGTGACAGAGCTGCCGGTTGACGCGGTCGGCCGTGTCGATCCGGGCGACCTCGAAACGGCACTCCGCGACGAGACCGCGCTCGTGACCCTCGGGTATGCCAACAACGAGATCGGCACGATTCAGGATGTCCCGGCCCTGGCCGCCATCGCGCGCGCCCGACGGGTTCCGATCCACGTCGATGCGGTGCAGGCGGCCGGATGGCTCGACCTGTCGGCCGCGACTCTCGGCGTCGACGCGATCTCGATCGCCGGGCACAAGGTCGGCGCTCCCCCCGGAACGGGTGCGCTGGCGGTGCGGGGACGGGTTCCGCTCGAACCCCTGCTCCACGGCGGAGGCCAGGAGCGCGGCCGTCGGAGCGGCACCGAGAGCGTCGCCGGCGCGGTGGCGCTCGCGACCGCTCTCGCCCTCGCCGACGCCGAACGCGCCGAGGCGTCCGCCCGCGTCGCCGGGTTCCGTGACGTGTTCGTCGCGAAGGTTCTCGACGCGATCCCCGCGGCACGCCTGACGGGCGACCTCGTGCACCGCCTGCCCGGCACGGCCAGCTTCACCTTCGCCGGAACGAGCGGAGAGGCCGTGCTCCTCGAGCTCGAACGCCGAGGCATCGTGTCCTCGAGCGGCTCCGCGTGCGCAGCCGGCAGCGACGAGCCCTCGCACGTGCTGCTCGCGATCGGCATACCGGGCGAGGTGGCGCAGACATCCGTGCGCTTCACCTTCTCCGCACGGATCGGGACGACGGATGGCGCCGCCGATGCTCGGACGCTGGGCGACGCTGTGGCGGCCTCGGTCGCGGCCGTACAATCGGCCGCGTGAGCACCAGTCGTGTGTCAGGCAGCCGCGCGAGTATGACGACCGTTCCCGCGGGTCGCCCGGACGCGGCGCTGGTCACGCTCGTCATCGCGGGATTCGACGTGGCTCCCTACGCCCGCGAGGCACTCGAGTCCGTGCAGGCGCAAACGTTCACCGGATGGCGCGCCATCCTGATCGACGATGACTCCACGGATGGCACACGTGAGATCTTCGCGAAGGCCGCCGGTTCCGACAATCGGTTCACCTTCGTTCCGCAGCCGGAGCGTCGGGGTCTCGGCGCGGCACGCAACGCCGGTCTCGATCGCGTGCGGACCCCCTTCGTCGGATTCTTGGATGCGGACGACGTGCTCCTGCCGGGGGCGCTGGAGCGCCTCGTCGGCACCCTCGAACGCACCGGAAGCGACTTCGTGGCTGGTGCGTACGCGCGGCTACGGCCCCGATCGGGCGTGGAACATGACGCCGATATGAGCACCGCGGCGATCTCCGGCACCGCATACGAGGTCGGCGCGGTGCAATCGTGGGTCGCGGCCGCGACGGATCCCGAACGGTCGGCGACGACGATCGATAAGCACCCCGAAGCATCTGGCAACATCGTCGCGTGGTCGAAGGTGAGCCGCACGGACTTCTGGGTGCGGTCCGGGCTCCGCTTTCCCGAAGGGCGCCTCTACGAGGACCAGGTCGTGGCCCAGGCGATGTACGCCCGCGCGCGTGCATTCGACGTCATACCCGACGTGGTGGTGCACTGGCGAGTGCGGCCGGATGGCTCATCCATCACGCAGCGCGAAGCCGAACTGCCCGTGCTGCGTGATGCGCTCCACGCGATGGGTGCCGGTTTGGGCATCTTGCGCGAGGCATCCGCGACGCGAGCGGTGCAGGCTCGTGCGGCACTGAGC
>NZ_HG779799.1:22748-23289 GCF_000582705.2 Microbacterium sp. C448 | reverse complement strand
TCGCGTGTCGGTCGGGTCTGCATTCTTCAACGCTCGGGCCTGCTGCGTCATGCGGTCGTGCATTGCATGCGCCAGCACCGCGGGTTGGGTGGAAATGAACTCCGCCATCCCGTCGCCGATGTCTCGTACACACGCGCCCCGTGACGCGCGTGCCTCCTTGTGGCGCTCCGCGAGCGGACGCGGCTGCAAGGACTCCGCCAACCGCGCCAGCGATGCCCCGAGCCTCCCGGGTGTCGTTCCTTCCGCCCGAGCCAATGCTTCGCGTTCGTACTCCGCCCGCGCCTGAACATTCGTCAGGGGTAGTCCGTGTTCCATGATCACCGCAACATGCGCACCGGTGATCCGTCCCTCTTCCCACGCCGCGAACGTGGCCGGGAACGACTCCTCCAAAACCGCGGCATCGTTCATGCGACGCTGCACGGTCCGGTCGGACATGTTCATCGCTGCGCCAAGCTCTGCCGCCAAAGCGCGATACGGCAGCTCGGCTTCGCGCGACGAGGGGGAGGCCAACTCCGCGACGCGGCGCGCACCCACGTGTGCC
>NZ_HG779799.1:22416-22738 GCF_000582705.2 Microbacterium sp. C448 | reverse complement strand
CCGTCCCTCTTCCCACGCCGCGAACGTGGCGGGGAACGACTCGTCCAACACGGCGGCGTCGTTCATGCGGCGTTGCACGGTGCGATCGGACATGTTCATCGCGGCACCGAGCTCTGCGGCCAAGGCACGATACGGCAGTTCTGCTTCGCGGGAGGAGGGGGAGGCCAGTTCCGCGACCCGCCGCGCACCGACGTGCGCGGCTTTCGCGAACACTCGCGCGAGCGCGGCTTCCGTACGCGCGTTCGCGCGCCGGGCGTCGATGCCCTCTCCGGCGAGTTCGCGCGCGATCGCGTCCACTCCCGTCGTTTCGACGTCATCAATG
>NZ_HG779799.1:0-22406 GCF_000582705.2 Microbacterium sp. C448 | reverse complement strand
GAAAAGCCCCCGAATCACGCCGAAATCGCGGCGAAAAGATGAGAGTTCTCACATCTCACGACGTCTCGCAATCGCGGTCGCACGGGAGGAGAAAGAGGCGTCGGGACCTGCACAGACTCTGTCAACCCCGTACCGCACGGTTTTCGTCCGGACGATCCTCGGTGCATGACATTCCAACCCACTCGCGCAATCGTGACCGGCTCCGATTCGGGTATCGGCAAGGCGACCGCCGTCGCGCTCGCCGCGGCCGGAATGGACGTCGGTGTCACCTGGCACTCGGATGAGGAAGGCGCCCGCGGCACCGCACGCGAAGTCGAGGCGCTCGGTCGGCGGGCGGTGGTGCGCAGACTCGACACCTCGGACATCCCCGCGTGCGGCGACGTCATCGACGAGCTGACCGCCGAACTCGGTGGGCTCGACGTATTCGTGAACAACGCCGGTACGGGCGACACCGCACCGTTCCTCGACCTGACCCTCGAACAGTGGCGCCACACGGTGAGCGTCGACCTCGAGGGGGCCTTCGTCTGCCTGCAGCGCGCAGCCCGGCACATGGTCGGGGGCGACGGCGGCCGACTCATCGCGATCACGAGCGTCCACGAGCATCAGCCCCGGGTCGGCTCGGCGGCGTACGACGCTGCCAAGCACGGTCTCGGCGGCCTCATGAAGACCATCGCCCTCGAGCTCGGACGCGAGGGCATCACGGCCAACGCGGTCGCTCCGGGCGAGATCGTGACACCCATGACCGGGCAGGAAGACGAGGATCCGCGAGGCACGGATCGTCCGGGTGTACCGCTCGGTCGGCCGGGCGATGCCGGCGAGATCGCTGCGGTCGTCGCGTTCCTCGCGTCACCCGCGGCGTCGTACGTGACGGGTGCCTCATACGCCGTGGACGGCGGGATGCTGCAGATGGGGCCCCAGGCCGGGTCACACATCGAATCGGATGACTGGCGCCAGGCCTGACCCGCTACCGGGGTAGCGGGTCGAATACGCTCCCTGGCGGGACGCGCTCGAGGGAGGCTGTCCGTAGCGTTTTGATATGGCTACTCAGGGGACTCTTGACCGCGCGACCGGGATCGGTCCGACCTCGACAGGCGTGCGCACCACGGTTCCGCGACGGGTCGCGCCCGGGGGAGCGCAGGAGCGCAACGGCAGCACCTACGCCGAACTTGCGAGCACCATCAAGGGCATGGGGCTGATGGAGCGCCGCCGGGGCTGGTATCTCGTTCGCAGTCTGATCCTGCTCGCCGGCTATGTCGGCGGATTCGTGGCGTTGTTCAGTCTGGGCTCGTCACCGTGGCAGCTTCTGGTGGCGGTCTTCTTCGCGGTGCTGTTCACCCAGACGGCCTTCCTCGCGCACGATGGCGCGCACAAGCAGATCTTCGCCTCGGGAAAACGCAACGAATGGGTCTCGCGCATCTTCGGGAACCTGCTGGTCGGCCTGAGCTACGGGTGGTGGATGAACAAGCATTCCAAGCACCACGCGAACCCGAACAAGGTCGGTAAGGACGGCGACATCATGCCTGGTGCCATCGTCTTCACACAGGAGGATGCTGCGAAGCACACCGGCTGGCGCGCGGCGATCATGGCGCGGCAGCACTGGTTCTTCTTCCCGATCCTCACGCTCGCCGGGGTCGACCTGCACATCAATGCGGTGAAGGCCGTGGTCGGCCGCGAACCCGTCAAGGCCCGCGGCCTGGAGGCGGCGCTGCTCGCCATCCGTTTGATCGGATTCCCGATCGTGGTTCTGCTCGCAGCGGGGCCGCTGATGGGACTTGCATTCATGGGGGTGCAGCTCGCGATCTTCGGTGTCTACATGGGAGGCAGCTTCGCCCCCAATCACAAGGGCATGGCGATCATCCCGAAGGACATGTCGATCGACTTCCTGCGCCGGCAGACACTGACGTCGCGCAACATCAGCGGTGGCCCGCTGGTGGCGACCGGCATGGGCGGACTGAACTTCCAGATCGAACACCACCTCTTTCCCAGCATGCCGAGCGTGAACCTGAGCCGGGCCCGACCCGTCGTGCGCGCCTTCTGTGCCGCGGAGGGGATCGCGTACACCGAGACCACCCTGGTCGGGTCGTACCGGATCGTGCTGAGGTACCTGCAGAAGGTCGGGCTGAAGTACGCCGATCCCTTCGACTGCCCTCTGTCGACCCAGCTGCGCTGACGCGGGCGCTCCGATTTCGGCCGCGTGACGGTTTTCGTCCGCGTACCATTTCGTCCGCGTACCATTTCGGCCGCGTACCATTTCGGCATGGTCACCCCCAGGCTCTCCCGCCGCCGCGAGGCGTGGTTGCGCATTGCGGCGGCAGCGGCGGCGATCGCCCTCGTCGTGGTCTCGGTCGCCCTGGGCGCCAGCATCTACGACGGCCTGCTGCTGGTGCTGTTCGTCGGGGTGCTCGCCCAGGTCGCGTCGCTCCCCCTCGCGCTGATCCGCCCTCGAGTCGCCGCGATGCTCTCGATCGCCGGGGCACCGGTGATCATGGGTTCCGCCCACGCCGGAGAGGCGCCCTGGCCGTGGGCGGTGACGACGATGATCACCCAGGCTCTGGTCGTGGCCGCTCTGGGATATCGCGCCAGCTGGCTGCTCGGCGCCGGGACATTGATCGGGGTCGTCGCGCTGTCGGGTGTGCTTGCGCTTCTCGTCGTCCCGTCGCGCGATCAGGAATCGGTGGCGGCCAATCTCGTGGTCTTCGCCTGCATCGGGGGGATCGCCCTCGCCGTCGGCAACCTGGCGCGCGAGTGGCAGGCAGTCAGCCAGCAGCTGGTGCGTGAGCGTCGGCTGACCGAGGATGAGCGCGCGCGGCGTTTGGTCGCCGAGGAGAAGACACGGATCGCCCGTGAGCTGCACGACATCGTCGCGCACAGCATGTCGACCATCACGATCCAGGCCACGAGCGCCCAGGCGCGTCTGCCCCAGGTGGACGCCCCCACTCGACACGAGTTCGACGAGATCGCCGCGCTGAGCCGCAAGGCGCTGACCGAGATGCGCTCGCTGCTCGGGGTGCTGCGCGAGCCGGACGTCCCGATCGCCCGCACCCCTCAACCCCGGCTCTCGGGCATCGCCGAATTGGTGAAGCAGTCGCAGCGCTCCGGGCTCCAGGTTCGCCTGCGGGGAGCCGACTCCCTCTCCGACGAGGGAGTCGATGAGGCTGTCGGACTCAGCGCCTACCGCATCGTGCAAGAGGCGCTGAGCAATGTGCGGCGCCATACGCGCGGTGCCGCGGTCGAGGTGCGGGTGCACCGCGACCAGAATCTCGATCTGCGGGTCAGGAATCGATCCGGCGCGAATCGACCCGGCACGGAGCAGACAAGCCAGCCCCACCCGCCCACCACCGAGGGCAGCGGCCTGCTCGGTATGCGCGAGCGTGCGGCCGGTGTCGGCGGCACGCTGTCGTTCGGCCCGACCGGAGACGGTGGGTACGAGATCCACGCCGTCCTTCCCCTCCATGTCTCATCCGAATCGGAGGGAGAATGAGCATCCGCGTCCTCATCGCCGACGACCAAGCCATGGTGCGCGCGGGCTTCTCCGCCCTGCTCGGCGCCACCGGCGACATCCGGGTGATCGGGGAGGCCGCGGACGGCGTGCAGGCTGTCGAAATGTCTCGCGCGCTGCAGCCGGATGTGATCCTGATGGACGTCCGGATGCCCCACCTCGACGGCATCGAGGCGACGCGCCGCATCCTGTCTGAGCACGATGCGGCCAGGCACGGTTCACTCCCACGCATCCTGATGCTCACCACATTCGATATCGATGACTATGTCTACGAGGCGATGCGAGCGGGGGCCAGTGGGTTCCTTCTCAAGGACGCCCTCCCGGATGACCTCGCCGCAGCGGTTCGGGTCGTGGCGCGAGGCGACGCTCTGCTCGACCCCGCCGTCACGAAGCGGGTGATCGAGCACTTCGTTCGCACCATGACGCCGCCGGCGCAGCCCGTCTCGCTCGACGCGCTGACTCCCCGCGAGCGCGATGTGCTCACGCTCGTCGCGCGAGGTCTCTCGAACCGAGAGATCGCCGGTGAGCTCGTGCTCGCCGAGCAGACCGTGAAGAGCCACGTCAGCCGCATGCTCAACAAGCTCGACCTGCGTGACCGAGCGCAGGCCGTCGTCGTGGCGTATGAATCGGGACTCGTTGTTCCGCGCGAATAGCCCGGGGTTCTGTGGCAAGAGCATCCGGCCGCGCACGTCGCGGATCGCGCGCGGTGTCCGGATGGCGTAGCGAGCGGTACTGATGCCAAACTGAGCGCGTCACGCGCCGTGGGCGTGCCCGGAGAGGAACGCAGGATGGCGGTCACCGACGATTCGACGCGAACACCGCGAGCCGGAGCGCGCGGTATCGCGCAGCGCCACTCCCTCGCCTGCTATCTGCTCGTTGCCTTCGGATTCTCGTGGCTCATCGAGGTGCCGGTGGCGCTTTCGGCGCAGGGTTTCATCGCGCCGTTTCCCGCGCCCGTCGTCGCGATCTCCATCATTGCCGCCACGTTCGGTCCCCTGCTCGGGGCATTCGTCGTCACCGCGTTGATCGAGGGCACCTCAGGCGTCGCCGGCCTGTTGCGACGGTTCGTCCGTTGGCGGGTCGGCGTGCTGTGGTACGCATTCGTTCTCCTCGGGATACCGCTCATCGTGCTGCTCGGTGCCGTGCTCGTCCCCGGCGCGTTGTCCTGGTTCGACCCCGCGGCCTTCGTCGCTCTGGCCGCCTATCCGATGGCGTTCGTTCTGACGTTCTTCCTCGGCGGTCCACTCGGGGAGGAGCCCGGATGGCGAGGCTTCGCGCTGCCGCGCCTGCAACAGCGCCACGGCCCGCTGTGGGGGAGCCTCATCCTCGGCGCGGTGTGGGCGGCGTGGCACCTCCCGCTGTTCTGGAGCGGTGTATGGACTCCTCCCACCGTCGCCAACATCGTCATGTTCGGTGCGATGATCATCGCGCTCACCGTCATCATGACCTGGGTCTTCAACCACGTCGGCGGCAGCCTGCTGATCATGATTCTGATGCACGCATCGTTCAACACCTTCGCGAACCGGGTTGCCGCTCCGCTCTTCCCCGCGCCGATCTTCAACGAATACGGACTACTTCCCGTGCTCATCGGATTCGGGCTCACGGCGATCGTGCTCGTCGCGGTCACGCGTGGCCATCTCGGTGCGGGTGCGCGGCATTCGCCGACGTGATCGTCAGGCGCGCACCTCTGTGACGAGGGCAAGAGCATCGCGCACGGCCCCGCGCAGGACGGGCAGCCGGGTCAGGGGCACAAGGCGCGCAAACAGCTTGAGCCCGCGATCGAGGAGGCTCCGCGTGCGGCGCTGGCCCTCGGACGTGTCGTAGACCCAGTACAGCGCGAGCAGCAGGTGTGCGAGCACGAGCGCACGAGGGAGCAGCGAACGGATGTCATCGGGTAGACCGGTGCTCGCGGCACCGTTCACCGCCTGTGCGAAGAGGTCCTCCACGATCGCGAAAGCCTCGGCCGATTCCGTCGACAGCGGGTTGATCGGCGAGCGCGGCGAGACCGCGGCCGACAGGAACTCGCCCGCGTGCGCGTGGTACGGCGTGAGCTGGTCGAGACCGGTCGAGAACGCGATCCGGAGGCGCTCGATCAGCCGACTCTCGTCCGTCAGTCCCGGTTCGGCCGCCGCGCGGTGCGCCTCCTGCACGTCGAGATACAGCTCTTGAATGAGGTGGTTCTTCGAGGGGAAGTGGTAGTTGGTGGCTCCCACGGACATCCCGAGTTCTTCGGCGATCTTCCTGACCGTCGTCGCGTCGTAGCCGTTGTCGCGAAACGACCGAAGCGCCGCACCGCGGATTCTCTGCCGGGTCTGTTCGCCCTTTCGGGCCGGTAGGTCACGAGACATCCGCGCTCCTCTCCGTGGCGTTCGAGCGGTGGGCACGGCGACCATGGTGCACGTCGACCAGTGCCGCTTCGAGATCGGTATGGGCGAAGGTGAAGCCCGCATCGGTGAGTGTCTGGGGGGTCACCCATCGGCTCTTCAGGATGAGTTCGGGCTCGGTGCGAAGTGCCATCATGCCCAGCTCGAGCATCCACCTGGTCGTCGGGACCCCCACGGGTGCACCGACAACGCGACGCAGGGTTCGCATGAGTGTGCGGTTGTCGGATGGCCGGGGGGACGCGATGTTGATCGGGCCGCTGAGCCTGTTGTCGTCGCGGATGAACCGGATCGCGCCGACCACGTCGTCAACGTGTACCCAGCTGAACTTCTGGCGCCCGCGGGTGCGATACCAGGGCGCGCGGTCCTGCCCGGTCGGGCGAACGCCGATGCCTCGGTAGCGGTGATGCGGTGGGCACCATCCATCGTGCTGGGGTCCACCGAGCCCCAACCGCGCGATCGTCAGCAGCATCCGAGCCGCTGGCCCGTCGCCGACGACGATCGCCATCCGCAGCGCGGCGCGGCGCGTGTGGGGGAGCGTGCCCGCGAAGAACTCTCGCTCCCAGGAGGTCGCGACATCGACGGAGAATCCCGATCCGATCTCGCCGTCGCTCTCGGTGTTCGCCCGATCCATTGCGTGCCGGTAGATCGTTGCGGTCGACGCGTTCAGCCACACGCGCGGAGGATTCTCGGCCGACGCGATCGCCTCTCGCAGGGCGCGCGTCGTTCGCACGCGGGATTCGAGGATCGCGTTCCGGTTGGCGTCTGTGTAGCGGCAGTTCACCGACTTTCCGGCGAAGTTCACCACCACGTCCGCGCCTGCGACAGTTCGACGGAGCGTGTCTGCGTCCGTCCACCGCCCATCGGAGCGACCACCGACGAGACGGACGTCGTACCCATCCGCGACGAACGCGTCGGCGACGGCGCTCCCGATGAAACCGGATGCCCCGAGGACGACCGCGACGGGTGAGCGCTTCGTGTTCATGCCAAAACTGTACTACCGTTCTGAACATGTTCAGTAAACGGGCTTCGGTCGAAGGCGGCTCCCCCGGGGTATCGGTCTACGAGCGCGTTCTGGGCGACGACTTCGGCGCGCTCGATCCACAGCTGCAGAGGTACTTCGGCCTCATACCGGAGGGGTTCGTGGGCGTCGGCTCGGGGCGCTACCGTGTGGCGGGCCTGTGCGTACGAGCGCTTCGGCCCCTGTTCGCCGTGCTCGCGCGGCGCGGGATCGCGTTCGCCGAGAAAGGCGCGGATGTGCCGTTCTCCGTCCGGAACATCCCGCATCCGGATGGCACGTTGAGCGCGGTACGCACATTCGAATTCGTGAACGGAACGCGGGCGATGCGCGACGTGATGCGGATCGACGGCGAGCGACTCGTTGATCGCATCGGGGCGAAGGGCGAGATCGAGGTCGAGCTCTCGATGCGCGTCTCGGAAGGCCGGCTGCGGATGGAGAGCGAGCGACTCGCTCTGCGCCTGTGGGGTCTGCGCCTGCCCCTGCCTCGCGTGGTCCGGGTGCTTCTCACGGAGCAGGCGCTCCCGGTTGGGGCCCAGCGCGTGGAACTGCGCATCCTCGCCCCCGTGATGGGTGAGATCTACGGGTATTCGGGGGACTTCACGTACGAGGTGAGGCGCGACGAGGAACCCCCTGAGGTGCCGGGAGCGGGTTAGTCGTGCTGCGGCCGTCGTTCGAGCGCGCTTGCGTACATCCGAGAGGGCCGATGGTGCAGAAGTGCGCTCATGACGCCTTTTCCGGGGGTCGAATGGGTGCCGAACCTCTCGGATGTCCGCCGGGCGCGCCGCATCCGCCGTGATCGCGTGCGACCACCGAACGTCGCCATCTCGTGAACATCGGACGGGCCCGGTGGTGCCGCCACGGGTGGCTACCGTTTAAGAATCGGGCACGGAGGCCCGGGATGAGGATGGATCCTCGATGCGGGCCTCTACGACCCGATCGCCCGCCTCGAAGAAATCCTCGGCGTCGGGTGACGGCCGGCCGCGCGATCTCGTCAGCTCTCGGCGCGACCTCGAATCGTCCTGGGCTCTAGGGTTGCGGTGTGCCCATCAACGATCCGCTGCCCGATCGCCCCGCCCCGGACAACCCCTCGGGAAAGCTCGTCCTGCTCCGCCACGGCGAGACCGAGTGGTCGAAGCTCGGCCGACACACGGGCCTGACGGACATCCCGCTCACTGCGCATGGCGAGGACCTCGCGCGAGGTGCGGGTGAGCTGGTCGCGGACTACAACTTCTCGCTGATCCTGACCTCGCCGCTCGAGCGGGCTCGGCGCACGGCAGAGCTAGCGGGTCTGAACGCCGAGGTCGATCCCCTCCTCGTCGAGTGGGACTACGGCGGGTTCGAAGGGCGCACGACCCGAGACATCCGTGCCGAACTCGGCTACGACTGGAGCGCATTCACGCACGGTGTGATCCGCGGCAAGACCCCCGGGGAGACGGTTGAAGAGGTCGCGGGACGCGCTTCGCGGGTGCTGACGCGTGTGCTGCCGGCCATGACCCACGGGGATGTCGCGCTGGTCGCGCACGGCCACTTCCTGCGAATCCTGACGGCCGTCTACCTGCGGATGGCTCCCCGTTTCGGTGCCCAGATCACCCTGGATGCCGGGTCGGTGTCGGTGCTGAGCTACTACCGCGAGCAGCCGGCCATCCTGTCGTGGAACTACGGACTCGCGCTGCCGATGGCGCCGTCGGAGTCCTGAGCCGCGTGGTTCAGCGCTACGGGCACACGCGGACGGTGCGCGGGCCGAACTCGACGATGTCGTCGACATGGAGCTGGCGCCCCCGACGACGCTCGACGTCACCGTTCACCGTCACCAGACCGTCGATGATCGCTTCTTTGACCTCGCCACCGGAGTCCAGCAGTCCCGCGAACTTCATGAACGGACCGAGGCGGATCATGTCGCCGCCGATCGAGATGTCGTCGACCGGAGCTGAATTCGTCATTCCGGAAGGCTAGCCGACGGCCGGCACCTCGTTGCGGTCGGGCTGCTCACCCCCGTTTCGTTCGGCTGGTTCGCTTATCAGCCGCTCGTGGGTCCGAGGGCATCACTGATCTCATGGGCGATCTTCCGGGAGAGGGCACGTCGGTTCACAGCGGTCGATGATCGGGGCTCACTCGTTTCGTTCGCGGGTCCAGAGGCCGAGAACGGATGGCTCGAGCGTGCGTTCCACGGCCGCAGTGAGGTCGGATGCCGCGGTGTGTGGATCCGCTCGTGTCCGGAGTCGTTCGCCGAAGGCATCGACCACGCGCTCGGCATCGTATTGCGCACGGTTGAACCTGCGGTCGAGGACGCGGCGAGACACGCGCAGAACGGGGAGGAACACCGCCGCTGCGACGAGAGTCGCAAGCGCGACGCCGAGGGTGGTGGCGTCCGGGAGCAGCCACGCGACCGAGGTCACGATAACCGCGTAGATCGCCACGGCGACGGCTGTGACTATGGCGTATGTCGCCGTGCGCGAGATGATCCGGTCGATCTCGTACAGGCGATACCGGAGTACGGCGATCGCGATCGCGACGGGGATCAGCCCGTACGACACAAGCACGATGCCGGTGATCCCCATCCATGGGTCGGGTGTGACCCAGCTCGTGATCAGGATCGCGACGGCCAGCCCGACTGCCCACAGCATCCATCGCAGTTGCGCGCGTTCGACGGTGCCCGCGCGCCGGTAGCGTACGACGAGAGAGGCGAGGGAGCCGACGAAGGCGATCGCCAGAGCGCCGAACGACACCAGGATGGTGAGCGGATTCTCGACGAGTGCGGGCACGTGCGCCCGGTTCGGGATGCCGGGATAGACCTCGACCGACAGCGTCGACAGTGCGACGCTTGCGAGGACGAGCGTGGTGATCGTGTACCAGGAGAACCAGCGCCATCGCGGCGTCGGCACCGCGCCGTCGGGGAATCGGAGCGGGATCTGGGTGAGCAGGAGTCCGATCGGGGGCAACCAGCTCCACGTGTCCTCGCGGTCGTAGCCGTACCAGAACAGCCACGCAGAGACACTGGGTGCGTGATCGACCAGGGCTTCGCCGAGAAGCGTCGCGGGGGTGCCGATCGTGAACAGACCGGGGATCAGCAGGAGCAGCCAACCGATCGGGTTGCGCGGGCGCTTCCACGACAGCAGCCAGCCGACCACGACGAAGATCGTCAGGAGGATGAGGAAGGGCGCGGCGTCCGCCACGGGGCGTCCGGCGGCCGCAGAGGCAACGATCGTCACAATGAGCATCGCGACGACCACCGCGGCGGCCAGGAATGCCGGCCACGCGAGAGCGCGATCACCGCGGTAGCCACTTCCTCTCCTCATGATCGAGGTCCCGTGGTCCAGACGCCGATCGCCACGGGCTGCAAGGTCCGCTCGACCGCGCTGGTGAGGTCTTCGGCGGCCGTCAGTGGGTCGGTTCCCGTGCGCAGGCTTTCGCCGAAATCGTCGACGACTCTTTGGGCAACGTAGTGCTCGCGGTCGAACTGGCGATCAATGCGGCGCTGGATGATACGCAGCACGGGGAGGGCGACGGCGGCAGCCACGAGAGTCGCGAGCGCTACGCCGACCGTCTGCACCCCAGGCAGGAGCCACGTGACCGAAGTGACCACCGTCACATACACGCCGATCACCAGGGCTGTGACGATCGCGTACGACACCGTCCGTGAAACGACGCGACCAATCTCGTAGAGACCATGCCTGCTCACGGCGACCCATACAGCCACCGGAAGCGCGAGCGCAGCCGCGCCGAGGAAGACCGAGCCGATCAGCGCGGCCTCGCCGACCAGGGCCACGCTTGCGAGCGCGGCCACCATGCCGATCGGCAGGATCAGAAATACGAGCGCGAGCCACCGCACCTGGAGCCGCACGATGCCGTCTCCGTGTCGATATCGCAGGAACACACTGACCACGGCTAGCGCGAACAGACACAGCAGCGCGGCCAGACATGCCGTGGAGAGCGCGGAGGTCACCGACTCGGGAGGAAGCGGCGGCGGCTCGAGACCCGAGTATTCCCATTCCGACGGCGCCAGCAGTATCGCCGCGATCGACGCGGCGGCGGTGAGCGGCACGGCCCACAGCACCGGTCGCCACCGGGGCAAGAGTGCCCGGCCGTCGGGGAAGGTGAAGGCCAGCAGAAGTGGAGAGATTAGCCAGAACGGCCACGAGATCGCGTTCGGCACGACCTGCCAGAGTGTCCCGGCGAGCCAAGCGGGGAACGTCCAGACTGCTGTGATGAGTGGCACGCTGCCGAGAGCCGCCAGTTGCGCGCCGACCCAGAGATTCGGTCGCTGGATCAGCAGCAGCACGCCTAGGACCATCGACGGCGTCGTGACGACGGCTGTCACCACGACAGTCGGAACGTTCTCGACCGGCAGTCCGGACGCCACAGCCGCGATGAGCATCATGATGGCGGCCGCGACCAATAGCGCACCGACGACGGCGGCCAAGGGAAGCGCGCGGCGCGGCGCGGCGCCTGTCATCGCGAACCTTCTGCTGTCCACAGTCCCAGGACCCTGGGCTGAAGAGTTCGCTCGATCGCGCCGATGAGATCGCCGCCGGTCGCAGTGGGATCCAGACCCGTGCGCAGGCGCTCGCCGAATGCGTCGACGGTCTTCTGCGCATTGAAGTGCTCGCGGTCGAATCGCCGGTCGATGCGGCGCTGGACAAAACGGACCAATGGCAGGAAGAGCGCAGCCGCCGCGAGGGTCGCCAGCGCGACACCCACCGTCGGAAGCTGGGGGAGCATCCAGCTCACGGACGTCACCACGCCGGCATAGACGGTGAGGACGAGTGCCGTCACAAGTGCGTACGAGACGGTGCGCGAGACGACCCGGCCGATCTCGTACAGTCCGTGGCGCGTCACGGCGATCCAGATCGCGATCGGGATCGCGTTGATGCCGAGCGTCATCACAGTCCCGATGACGGTGGGCGCATCGTCGAAGGCGAGGGTGAGACCGAGGATGGCGACGGTCATCGCCGTTCCATACGCGAGCCACCGGAACTGTAGGCGCGTGACGCCGTCCGCCCGCATCCACCGCATGACAAGCTCCACGAGGGCGGCCGCTCCGACGATGGGCACGGCGAGGAACGACTCGTCTCCCGTCACCACGGCCGACACCGTCGCGAGAGCGGGAACACCCAGAGGATTCACCCTCCCCGAGAATGCGAGGTCGCCGGACGCGACGAGAGCAGCTGCGATCACCGTCAGTGCGACGGCCGCTACCGCGCCGGCCACGAAGCGTCCGAGCTTCGTCGTGATCTTTCCGCTCGGGAAGACGACAACCAGCACCGGCAGCAGCAGCCACACCGCGTAGCCGAAGACAGTAAGGCCCAGCTCGATTCCGACTGGCAGTGCGGCCGCGACGCCCGGGATGACGAACGCCCCGTACAGACTCCAGTAGAAGGCGATGCCGAGCAGGATTCGCCCGATCGCGTTACCCGAACGTCGCAGGAGCAGCAGGGTTCCGACGATTGCGAAGCCGCCCCATGCGGCGAGCGTCCAGCTCTCGCCAGTCATGACGATCGTGAGGATGCAGAGCGCGAGGTAGCCCGCGAAGAGGGCCAGAATGCCCCCTCGGCGAACCGCCTCGCGAAGCTTCATCGGACAGAAGTCCGGGTGCGATGCGGTCGGAACGGCGCGGACAGGGTGTGGGTGAGCGTGCGGATGCCGGCGTTGTGGCGCACGTTGGTCCAGTTCGCCCAGAGCCGCCGTCGGTCGACGCACACCGTGTGCTCGCCGACCGCAACGTCCGGCAGGCCGTGCGCGGCCGCGAGGTTGCGCAGGACCCCGGGCCAGAAGACGTCCTCGCCGCGACGGGCAAGGGGCCACATGCTCTCGAAGAGAGGATCCGAGCAGCGCAGGAGCATGCGGATCTGGGCGATCGTTCGGCCCGTGGCATCCATCGCGGCAGAGAACGTGATCATCGCCGCGAACATGTGACCCTCGGGAGTGAGGAAGGTGAACGATGTGTCGTCGGCATAAAGGACCAAGATCCCGGACGTCACCCCACCCGCAGTCAGGGCTGTGACATCGCCGGGCTCGATCGCCGAGATCGAACCGTGAAAGCGGCCCATCCTCGGCCAATACTGCCCGAAGTGCGCTCGCCAGTCGGCGACGAGTGACTCGGGACTCACCTCGGTGCCGAGGTCGGCAGTGTATGTGCGCTGCCACAGTCGACCGAACCCGTTCATCGGGCCTGCCACGCGCCTGCCCTGGAGGTTGTAGCCGTGCGGTTCGGTGGGATCGCTCACCTCCAGGCGTTCGACATACTTCGCCCAATAGGCCGCGTCCCGCGGCACCGCATCGCTGTGCTCGACCATGGTCATCCTCCCTGGGCTGCGAACGCAGCAATCGCAGATGTGGTGTCATCGTGGAGGGCGATCGCCTCATCGAGCCGGGTCAGTTCGAAGATCTGCCGATAGTGCTCGGTCAATCCCACCGCCGCGATGCGCTGCTGTCGGCGCTGTCCACGGACGAGAAGCGTGACGAGCATGCCGATGCCGCCGCTGTTCATATAGTTCATGCCCGAGAAGTCGAGCACGACGAGCTTCACGCCGCCGTCGGATGCGCGCTCGTGCGCCGCCATGAGGTCGTCTTCGCACGCTGCGGTGACATCGCCCGAGATCGTGATCGCCGCCGTCTCCGGAGCCGGGTGCGTGACGTCCATGATCGCTGCGGGCGCCATATCGTCCTCCTAACTCTCCACCGGCTGAACGATTTCGATGAAGTCGCTCAATCGGGTGATCTCGAAGATGTGCCGGTAGTGCTCTGTGAGACCCGAAGCGCGGACGCCGACGCTTTGCGCGCGCGCACGTGCCAGGACGCCGACGATCAGAGCGATCCCCGTCGAGTTGATGTAGTCGACGCCGGTGAAGTCGAGTTCGATCGATGCGGGGCAGTCGAGGGATGCCGCGGCGTAGGCCGCGTCGAGGGCGTCTGCCGCATCCCGATCGATCCTGCCCGCCAGCACGACCTCGACGCGGTCGCCCCGTCGCCGGATCTCATGACTCAGGCTCATGGTTCCCTCCGTTCCTCTGGACGCCGCCCGCGGCATCCCTCCCGTCCGCACGCATCGCCAGTCGGACGACGTGGCGGTCGCCGTCGCTGAACTCCTCGACTTTGTCCACGAGCTCCCGGACGAGGAACAGGCCCCACCCGCGGGGCGTCTGCAAGCCGGCGAGCTTGAGGTCGAGGTCGGGAGTTTCGGCATCGCGCCGGAGTCCGCGCCCGAAGTCGGCGACTTCGACGGTCACGTAGTCGGACGTGCGCCGGACCGCGATGAGCACATCGAGCGTGGCATCCCCCCGGTTGCCGTGCTCGATGGCGTTCATCACCGTCTCGCTCACCGCGGTCTTCAGCGCGTTCAGACGCGCCCCTCCGAGCGCATGCGCCGCGATGGATGCAACACGGTCCATCGCGTCCCGCTCGTTGCCCGGCACGCTCGCCACCGCGAACGACACGGTCTCGGCGGCTCCACCGCGACGGCCTCGTTGAAGTGTCACGAGGGTGATGTCGTCTTCCTGTTCGACACCCGTGGAGAAGATGCCGAGCTCCTGAACCGCGCCGTCGACGAGCTCCTGGCCCGTCCCGGCGCCGGCGACGAGGTCCGCGGTGCGCCCGAATCCGAACATCTCGCCGGCGGAATCGTGCTGCTCGGTGATGCCGTCGCTGTACAGCAGGACGATCTCACCACGGCCGATCACAGTCTCGTGCTCTTCGTAGATGCTGCCGGACATCAGCCCCAGCGGCATCCCGCGGGCGTGCAGCTGCACGACGTCGTCGCCGCGTCGCACGTAGGGCAGGTTGTGCCCGGCGTTCGCGAAGTGGGTGCGCCCGCTTTCGAGGTCGAGCACCAATACCAGGCACGTCACGAACATATGGGTCGGAATCTGCGGGATCAGCAGTTCATTCACGCGACGCAGCACCTCCCCGGGAGAGGTCACGACGGCCGCCGTCGAGCGCAGCAGTGCATGAGTACTCGCCATGACGAGCGCTGCCGGCACGCCCTTGTCGGTCACGTCTCCCGTGACGACCATGATCCGACCGTCGGGCAGCTCGATGAGGTCGTAGAAATCGCCGCCGACGGTGCGGGCGGGTCGGTAGAACGCCGCCACGGTCCAGCCGCCGAGTTCGGGCAGCTCGGCCGGCAGAAACTGCTGCTGAATGAGCTGGGCGACGTGCAGCTCCTGCTCGATGCGCTCGCGCTCGCGCGCCTGGCGCTCCTGAACCCGCATCAGCTGCCCCAGACGCAGCGCGGGTGCGGCGTAGCGCGCCAGGCTGTCCAGCAACCGGCGGTCGTTGCGGGAGTAGGTCCGCTCGGACAGGCGCTGTCCGAGCGCGAGGATGCCGACGAGTTCGCCACTGGTGACGAGCGGCACGACCAGCTGCACCTCCTGCGCGATCATCTTCGCGACGGCGGAAGAGTAGGCGGGTAGGGCGCCGATCTCGACCGGGCCGGACGCGGACTGCAGGTACACCAGCAGCGGGTCGCCGGGATCGATCTCGATGTCGATGCGGCGCGCGCGGGAAGGAGCGGGGCCCAGTTCAGGGCGTCGCGCGGCCTTCGCAGCCGTGCGCTTCTCCGCGCGTCGGCGTCGGCGCGCGGCTCCGCTCGGCGCGTCGTGCGCGACGCCAGCCGGTGGGTCGGCGGGCGTCTGCGCCGCCGTCTCCAGCGTGTCGGTCATCGGATCCTCCTCGACCGGAAGCCCGCACAGCGACCGGTACTGCAACGATGATGCTCCGGCGGGCGTTCCGAAAGCGTTACGGCTACGCGCAATTCGAGAACTCGGAACGCGCTGGGCCCCGTTCTGGCATTACGGTATGCACGAGGGGGCGATCGTGTCGGTGCGGCTCGAGCTGTTCGGACCGCCGCGGGTGTGGCGGAACGATGCCGAGGTGCGGTTCGACACGCGCAAGGCGGTCGCGCTGCTGGCCCTGCTGGCGGTGTCGGGGCGAGAGTTCGGGCGTGAGGCGCTCGCCGGTTTGCTGTGGCCCGATCTCGAGCGGTCGCGCGCTCGCGCGACTCTGAGGCGGACGCTGTCGGTGGCGGCCGCGGTCGGCCCGGCTCTGGTCGTGCACGCCGATCGCGTCGGGATGGATGCCGGGGCGGTGGACTGCGATGTCGTTGAGTTCCGTACGCTCATCGCCTCGCCACATGTCGCGGACTGGCGTCGCGCGGCCGGCTTTGCAGCCGACAACTTTCTCGAAGGCTTCTCGCTTCGGGACAGCCCGCCTTTCGAGGATTGGATGTTGGGGGTCGCCGAGGAGCTGCGGGACGAGCTCTCGCGCACTCTTGCCCGGCTCGTCGTTTCGGCCGTCGAGCGCGCGTCCTGGCCGGACGCGCTGGAGTACGCCCGGCGGCGCGTCCACGTTGAGCCGCTGTCGGAACCTGCGCACGCCGACTTGATCCGGGTGTCAGCCTGGGCGGGCGACCGACCCGCGGCCCTGCAGGCCTACCGGAGTCTGGTACGGCTGCTGGACCGCGAGCTCGGAGTGCCTCCTCTGCCCGAGACACTTGCACTCCACGAAGACATCCGCGCCGACCGACTCGCGCAGCCCACGCCGGCACATGCCTCGGCCGAGCAGCGCCAGACAGCCGTCGTGTCGGAGGTACCCGCGCCGCCGCCGACGAAGCTCATCGGGCGTGACGTGCAGCTGGCTCGCCTGACGGATGCGTGGCGCGAGGTGGCGGAGTCTGGGCGTCTCGTCGGCATCGTCGGCGAGCCTGGGCTCGGAAAGAGCGCACTCGCGGCGACGATTGCGGGTCACGCCGGCCGCCGCGCCATTCGGATCGCCGCTCGGGAGTCCGAGGCGTCGCTGGCGTACGCGGCTGCGAACGACCTCGTGCGATCGTTGCTGTTACTCCAGCCGAACCTGCCGGCGATGATGGGTTCATCCGCAGCGCCGCTCGCTGCCCTGGCCACCCAGATCGACGGAGCTGCACCGCGGACGATTCGCACCCCGGGCGACTTGCAGCGGGTGCACGAAGCCGTTCGCGCTGCCGTCGAGCAGCTCGCGACCGAGGGCCCGCTGCTTCTCGTCGTCGATGACGCGGAACTGCTTGACCGCCCGTCGGCGGCATTGCTGGGTTATCTCGCCCGACGGCTGCCGCCGGGTTTTCTTCTCGTCGTCGCGTGGGCGCCGGGACTCACCGAAGGGCCGCTCCAGCAGGCGGTCGCCGAACGCGGCGAGACACTGCAGCTTCAGCCGTTCGATGAAGGACAGATCGCCGTACTCACCGGGGGCGGCCTCGACGCGAGCGAGGTTCTGCGGCGCACTCGCGGCATTCCGCTGCTGGTGCGAGAGGTGGCCGCGGCGCCGACCGAGGCGGAGGCGGATCAGGTACGCGACATTGTCGCGGCTCGGTTCGCGGGCGCGTCCGAGACAGCACGACAGATGGTCACGGCATCCGTCGTGATCGGCGCCGTCGCGCCGCCCGAGGTGCTGCGCGCGGTGAGCGGGAGGGACGAGACCGAGACCGTCGAGGCGATCGAAGAGGCGGTCGCTCGCGGCCTACTCGTGGAACACACCGACACCCCCGGGTATGACGTGCCGCACGACCTTGTGCGCAGCGCGGCGCTGCAGGGGCTGTCCCTGGCCCGGCGCCGGCTCCTCCATGCGCGTGTCGCCGATATCTACGCGCGTCGTCATGCCATTGACCCGCGTGCGACACCGGCCGGTTCGGTGGCCCAGCACCTTGCTGCCTCGGGGCGGGAAGAGGAGGCGGCGACGTGGTTCGTGACGTCCGCCGCGGAATCGGCGAGCGTGTCCGCGTACGAGGAGTCGATCCTTCAGTTGCGGGCGGCCTTGGCCATGGGTCGGCGCGGCATCGAGGTGCATACGGCGATCGGCGCCGCCCTGGTGCGGCTCGGCCGCTACGAGGAGGCACTATCGGCGCTCGACCAGGCGTCTGCTCTGGCAGAGGGTCAGTCGGAACGTCGATCCGAGATCGAGCATGCGATTGCGGGTGTGTACGACCGACTCGGCGACTGGGAGCTCGCGCAGGTGCATCTGGAGTCGGCGCGCGACCTGGCCGCCGCCGGCGGGCCGCGCGGTCGACGAGCGCGTGCGCTAGCCGATCTCGCTCTCGTGCTTCACAGGAGGGGCCAAATCGCTCGGGCGCGGGAGACGGCGCACGCGGCCGAAGACGCTGCAGTGGCGTCAGGCGACGATGCGGCACGCACGCAGGCGGACAACGTGCTCGGCATGATCGCCCTCTCCAACAACGAGGTCGTGCTCGCGGAGCATCACCTGGAGAACGCCGTGGCTCGGGCGCGTGCGGCTGAGAACGTCGATCTGCTGATCGCTGCGCTCAACAACCTCTCGCGAGCACTCTCGGCTGCCGGTGCCGGTCCGCTCGCGCTGGAGACCGCCCGTGAGTCCCTCGCACTCGCTGAACGCCAGGGTGATCGACACCGCCTCGCGGCCCTGCACTCGCACGTTGCCGACCTGTTGCACGCCGAAGGGCAGGACGAGGAGGCGATGGCGGAGCTGAAACTCTCAGCGATGGCCTTCGCCGACGTGCAGGGCTCGGCGGGGCGACCGGAGGTATGGACGCTCACCGAGTGGTGAGTGTGGGTGTGATCCCACGTCGGGAGGCATTGCGGCCTGTCGAACCTAGACGCGACGGCGGGAGTCGAACTCAGGCGGGCGGTTTCGACTGTGTCGCGATATTCGGCAAAAACCGCGTGATTACGCGGAATTTTCGCTTTCCTTGGCGGGTCTCAAATGGGTTCGATCGGGGTGAATCTCGACCAAGTGTGGGCAAAATGTGGGCACGACTTTCAGAGATGTCTTGATGGATCGTGTGATGTATCAGGACATGCCTGACGATTCTGCATCAGGACATCTCTGACAGTTGATGTGTCAGGACATCTCTGACACTCAGACGGTGGGGCGGCCGCGCCCGCGGGGTCTGCCGCTGCCGACGTACTTCGTGCCGGGTGCGGGCCAGGGCTGCTGGATGAGCAGGGTGCCTTGATAATCGAACACGAGCAGTTCGGTGTCTTCCTCGACGACGTAGGCGATCGCGCCGACGAGGGCTCGACTGATGTGGAATCGGATGCCGCGGACGAAGACCGTGCCGTTGTCTCGGACCCGTGTCATCCGGATCCCGTCATCTGCCGGCAGAGTCGCGGGTCGCGGCGCGGGGCGCGGTGGCTCGACTTTCGCCGTCGCTATCCATGCCTGTTGCGGGGTGATTCGACCGGGCAAAGCTTGATGCGGACGCTCGGTGTTATAGACCAGATCGAAGACGTCGACCTGAGCCTGCAACTGCTCGAGCGTGTCGGCGAGGGGTTGCTTATCGAGGAACCGGAACAGGGTCTGGTGGAAGCGTTCGTTCTTGCCCTGCGTGGTCGGCTTATAGGGCTTGCCCGTGATCGGCTCGACCCCCAGAGAGGTCACATACGAGACGAGCTGGCCCAGCACGCCTCGACGGGACGGGTTCAACGCAGCCCCGTTATCGCTGAGCAGTCGCTGCGGAACACCGTGAGCCTCGATCCCCTTCCGGACAACAGCGATCGCCGCTTCCGACGTCTCACCCCAGGCCACGTGAGAGGCGACTGCGAACCGAGAGTGATCATCGATGAGCTGGAAGATGACACACTTCCGACCGCCCGAGAGGACATACTCGGTCGCGTCCAACTGCCAGCATGCGTTCGGGGCCGGATAGACGAACCGGCGAAACGATGCCCTCGGCTTCTTCCGCGGTTCGACTTTCGCTACTCCCGCGTCACGGAAGATCCGCGCCAGCGACGCCGTCGAGGGCACCGGCGCCATCCCGAGCGACCGCATCTTCTCGTGAACACTGATCGGGCCGTGATCCAGGCCGGATCGCTCTAACGCCGCCCGCACCGCCACCGCCTGCTGCGCCACATTCTCTGCGAGCCGCATCGGGCTCTGCTTCGGACGCCTCGATCGCGGCTCCAACGCTGCCACGGGCCCATCCACCGCCGCTCGTTTCCGGATCGCATAGAACGTCTCCCGCGAGATCCCATGCTCCCGGCAAAACGTCGTCACCGACCCGCGCGGCGCATCCGAAGGCCACTGCACGATCGCGAGACGGACACGAGGATCAACAGGCTCAACACGACTCATCCCCCAAACATCGAGGCAGAAGTGTCAGGACCAAACGACCCCGAAACGTCAGAGATCTATTGATCCAGAACCGTCAGAGATGTCCTGATAGATCACAGTCTTGATGGATCGTCTTGATGGATCGCAGTTCTCTTAGGACGTGTGGGTCGCGGCTCAAGCCTCGTGGGTATGGATCAATGACTTCCACATCGTACGGATCAGTCACGGCTTCCTGGAGAGACCGATGTTCCGAGCAGACAATGTCCGTCGAGATGGATCGTGAGCTCGCGCACACGATCGGCACGCGAGCGCCAGCGAGCTGAGGAAGGGTCGGCGAGGCGGACCAGATGAGTTTTCTCGGACTTGCACGGAATACGAGGTATGAATAGAGTCCGTCTCGCGCCTCGTCGAATGGGCTCCGCAATGTCACTCGCATCCACTCCGCTCAATGAAGGTTGCGCCGTTTGCGGCACTCACTATTCCGTCGCCCTTCCTCAGGACCTCGTTGACGCAGCGCGCCGCAGGGAACTTGTCATCTTCGCGGGTGCAGGCATCAGCACAGAGAAGCCCGGACTCTTCCCCGAGACGTTCTACGAAGAGATCGAGGCCAGGCTGCGGGAAAACCCGTCGAGCGATCCGTTCCCCGTCGTGATGCAAGACTTTGAGGACCAGTTCGGGCGCGCTGAGCTGCTCCGAACGCTGATGGAGCGACTCGACTACGTATCGACGTTTCAGTCGCTACAGAATCGCACCACCGCGTTTCATCAAGAAATCTCGACCATCTCGCAGCTGGACGCGATCTTCACGACGAACTGGGATGACTTCTTCGAGCGGTTTTCCCGAGCACGACCGTTCGTCCTAGATGAAGACTTCGCCTTCTTCGACATTCCCGGACGCCGCGTGATGAAGCTCCACGGCTCGATCTCGAACCTGTCGAGCATCGTCGCAACAACCGATGACTACGAGCGACGAGAGGCGGATCTTGCACAGTCAGTGATGGGAGCGAAACTGCGGGACTATTTGTCCACGAGGACCATCGTCTTCGTGGGGTACTCCCTCTCAGACTCCGATTTTCAGAACGTCTACCGCAACGTGATCGAGCGGATGGGTCGACTTCGGCGCAAGGCGTACCTTGTCACGCCCGTCGATCCGCCAGTATCTCCGCAGATGGAGCTGACGCATCTCAGGACTGATGGGGGCCACTTCGCTCACATTCTGAAGAAGGAGCTTGAAGGGACAGGCGACCATGTGCCCGACGCACGGCTAGGCCGAGCGGAGTGGCTGCATCAAGTCATCCATGATGCGCACGTCGCGTCGGAGGTGCTCCTCGCCCAGGCAGGCGCCTTTGGTGCTTTCACGCACTCGTATCAGGACGGCATGCTTGCCGCTTTAGGGAGGGTGCGCCTGCTGAAGCATCGCGGAGTTTATTCCGATCCGCGGGCCGTGGAAGGCGTCGTTCATTCCTACGCCCATCACTTTGTCACAGCCATCGAGCGGCGGCGGTACTTTGACGCGTGCTACATCGAGGGCTACATGATCGCGACTCGCTCATTGTTGCTTGACGACGATGACCTAAAGCGGGTGCCGGTGTTGGCGACCTTTAGGGATTCGGCGTATCGATCTAGGCGGCCCGAACCCCACAGAGTCATTGAGTCACCCTGGTGGTTTTCGCTGGATGACGGAAATCTGGGCCAGTACATCGAGGCTCTGCAGGAGTCACGGAGGCCACCAACTCAGTGGCTAATCGATCGATCCACTGACGCCGCGTCTCGGGCGAAACGTTCACCGGGTCTGTCGTCAGAGCACTCGGCCATCATGGTGTCGCTAGGGCCCGGACAGGTGCCGCAGCACACCGAGTTCCTCGATGGTGTTCTGTAGGCCCGTTCATCGAGGTTCGAGTGTTGCGTAATCAGCTGTAGAAGATCTTGGACGTCTGGAGGCCTCATCGAACCACAAACCGTCGGTCGTCATCACGGAAAGTGACGAGAGCTGCGGCTGCGGCCCCGAAGAGGCCAGTCGCGGCGGTTCCGCGATCTCACAAGCAGATGAGCGGAGAGCGTCCGCGGCCGATTTCAAGCGATGCTGCGCGTGTCGGTCTCTAATTTGTGTTGTGGACATCGAGCGATTGCTGCGGTAGTCAGCACCGAGCGATCTTCGGCATCTAAACCGACCCGGAGGATGCAACGGCGGGCGGCGTCTCGGCCAGAAGGCTGGCGGCTGGGTCCTTCGTTGCGTCATCTTGGTACTGTTGTCTCTCTTTTTCTCCGAGAGAACGAATAGCACCACGAAACCCATCAAAGTCGACCACTGTGGGGGAAGTTGAATCCTCAAGCTCGTGCTCTCGACGGATCGCGCTGATGCGCTGAGTCGCCTCATCCACCCAGTCGCTCTGCGCGAACGCGTCGGCCAACTCCCGAAGGAGTCGCTTAGCCTCGATCCACCGATGGGGAGGCTT
>NZ_HG779798.1:0-6723 GCF_000582705.2 Microbacterium sp. C448 | reverse complement strand
CGAGTCGACGAGCTCTTCGGCCTCGACGGCCGCGCCGTCCAGACTCACGAGCAGTCGTTCGGATGCGAACTCCGCACCCTTCGCGACCGCCATGGAAAAGATCAGCTCGGCCGGTTGGGTGACCGTGAGTGTCATGTGTGCGCCGACGTCTCGCTTCATCCGTCGATCATGCCAGCGAGGTGTGTCATCCGTGTGAACGGATGCCGGGGGTTGACGCCCCTCGGGGCGCACGGTAGCGGAGCATCCGGGCCTCCCGAGGCTGCCGCTTCGGCTGTGCCACACTGACGCCGGAGGCGCACATGGCAGAGCACGAGGTGTCACGAGAAGACGTGCAGCAGAATGACACCCGAACCGAGCGGGCCCAGCCGCGGCATCGTTGGTTGCGGGTCGTCCTGTGGATCGGTGTCCCGCTCGTCGCGATCCTGGTCGTGATCAGCATCGTCACGTCGGTCACGCCGTGGCCCTCCGCGATGCTCATCCGCTCGGTCTTCGAGCGTGGGGGAGCGGCCACTGTTGCCGAGATGGAGCCCTACGTCCCCGACACCCCGTTGCGCGAACAGCTCGATGTCGCCTATGCCCCCGCCACGGCGGGAATCGCCGCCGCCGACACGACGATGGACGTCTTCACATCGGCGGCCGCGGGCGAGGTGCTGCCGACGGTGGTCTGGGTCCATGGCGGTGCCTGGATCTCGGGTTCGAAAGAGAACGTCGACCCATATCTGCGCATCCTCGCGAACGAGGGCTACACGACGATCGGCGTGAACTACACGCTCGGGCCCGAGGGGGCATACCCGATCGCGATCACCCAGCTGAACGAGGCGCTCGCCTACATCGACGCGAACGCGGAAGAGCTGGGGGTCGACGCATCCCGCATCGTCCTCGCCGGCGACTCGGCGGGTGGGCAGCTCGCCAGCCAGCTCGCCGTCCTGATGACCAATCCGCGGTACGCCGACATCATGGGCATGGATCCGGCGCTCGAACCCGATCAGCTCGTCGGCGCGATCCTCAACTGCGGCGTCTACAGCCTGCCCGCGATGGCCGAGCTCGACGGCATCACCGCGTGGGGTTTTCAGGTCGCGCTGTGGGCCTACACGGGCACCAAGAACTGGTCGGCCTCGTACGAGGGAGCGACGATGTCGACGATCGAATGGGTGACGGATGACTTTCCGCCCACCTACATCTCGGGCGGCAACGGCGACGGGCTGACGTGGCTGCAGTCGATACCGATGTCGCAGCGTCTGCGCGATGTCGGCGTCGATGTCACCGAGCTCTTCTGGCCCGCGCAACACAGCCCGGCGCTGCCGCACGAGTACCAGTTCCACCTGGATCTGCCTGAGGCGCGCGAGGCGCTCGCCGCGACGATCACGTACCTGGCCGACGTCACCGGCTGAGCGGAGGATGGGCGGCGCGTGTCAGGATGCGTGGAGACATCCGCGCCCGAAAGGACACCCCATGGCCTCCCTCCCACCGCTCTCTGTCCTGCGTCGCGTCGGTGGACTCACGGTCGCCGCGGGCGCGCTCCTCGCTGTCGCGGGCTCAGGGGCCTGGTTCGCCGTGACGAAGCAGCTGCGCGCTGAGAAGATCACGGTTCCCGGCAACGCGCCGATCCTGGCGGGCAAAACCGTGCAGGACCCCGTGACGGCCTACGTCGAGGCCGTCGTGATCAAGGGCAACGCCGAGCGCGGCGCGGGTGGACGCACGTTCGCCGACATCAGTGACGCGCTGCGCACCGTCGAGAAAGGCTGCGAAGAAGAGGGCAAGCTGCGTGGTCAGAGCGCGTCGCTTGCGACCGCAGCCTCGCTTCGCACCGCATTGATGACGTCCGTGCTCGCGTACGGCGTCAGCGCGCTCGTCGCCGGGCTCGGCGCGTTCTTCGTGGTCGTGGGGTCGCAGCTGCGCCGTATCGACTGACGCGGCGTCGGTCGGGCGCGCTCGCCGACGGGGGCGTCGGAGATCCGGTGAGCGTCGGATCGGATGCATCCAATCCATCCGACCCTCGCCGAATCTCCGACCTGCGCCGAGCGTCAGCGCCGTTCGACTCGGTAGCGCCGAGCGTCAGCGCACCTGCGCGCTGATCACGCTCATCACGGCCGTGTCGGCGAGTGTCGTGGTGTCCCCGACATCCCGTCCCTCGGCGACGTCGCGCAGCAGGCGCCGCATGATCTTGCCGGAGCGCGTCTTCGGCAGCTCGGCGACGATGTAGACGTCGCGCGGGCGCGCGATCGGCCCGATCTGCTCGCCGACCCAGGCCCTCAGTCCCTGCGCGAGGCCGTCGGGCGAGTGCTTGTCGAGGTAGCTCTGCTTGATGATCACGAACGCCACGACCGCCTGGCCGGTGGTCTCATCGGATGCCCCGACCACCGCGGCCTCGGCCGTTGCCTCGTGCGCGACGAGCGCCGACTCGATCTCGGCGGTCGACAGGCGGTGGCCCGAGACGTTCATCACGTCGTCGACCCGGCCGAGCAGCCAGATGTCGCCGTCATCGTCGAGTCGCGCGCCGTCTCCCGCGAAGTAGAAGCCCTGGTCGGCAAACTTTTCCCAATAGGTCTCGACGTAGCGATCAGGGTCGCCCCAGATGCCGCGCAGCATGCTCGGCCACGGCTCGGTCGCGACGAGCAGCCCGCCATTCCCGGTGCCGACGTGCTCGCCCGCGTCGTCGACCACATCGATCGTGATGCCCGGGATCGGCACCTGCGCGCTGCCCGGCTTCGTCGTCGTCACGGCGGGCAGCGCCGAGATCATGATCGCGCCCGTCTCGGTCTGCCACCACGTGTCGACGATCGGTGTCTTGTTCGCGCCGATCACCTCGCGGTACCACATCCACGCCTCGGGGTTGATGGGTTCGCCCACCGAACCGAGCACGCGCAGGCTCGACAGGTCGAACTTCTGCGGAATCGCGCGCCCGAGCTTCATGAACGAGCGGATGGCGGTGGGCGCGGTGTAGAAGATGGTCACGCCGTACTTTTCGATGATCTCCCACCAGCGGCCCGGGTGCGGGGTGTCGGGCGTGCCCTCGTAGATCACCTGCGTGGCGCCGTTGGCGAGGGGCCCGTACGCGACGTACGAGTGTCCGGTGATCCATCCGACGTCCGCGGTGCACCAGTAGACGTCGGTCTCTGGGCGCAGGTCGAAGACGTTCCGGTGCGTGAAGGCGGCCTGGGTGAGGTATCCGCCCGACGTGTGCAGGATGCCCTTCGGCTTACCCGTCGTCCCCGACGTATAGAGGATGAAGAGGGGGTTCTCGGCGGGGAAGGGCTGCGCCTCGTGATCAGCGGATGCTGCGGGCACCGCCTCGTGCCACCACACGTCGCGTCCCTCGGTCCACTCGACGTCGTTCTCGCCGCGACGCACCACGAGCACGTGCTCGACGCTCGCCTGCACGCCTGAGCCGTTGCGGTCGGCGAGTGCCATGTCGACGGCGGGCTTGAGGGGAGAGACCTTGCCCTTGCGGTAGCCGCCATCCGCGGTGATGACGACCTTCGCGCCCGCGTCGTCGATGCGCGAGCGCAGGCTGTCGGCCGAGAATCCACCGAAGATGACCGAGTGGATGGCGCCCAGGCGCGCGACGGCGAGCATCGACGCGACGGCCTCGGGGATCATCGGCAGGTAGATCGCGACCCGGTCTCCGGCCTCGACACCGAGTTCTTGCAGGACGTTGGCGGCGCGCTTGACCTCGTCCGTCAGCTCGGCGTATGTGATGCGGCGCTCGTCGCCGAGTTCGCCCTCCCAGTACAGGGCGATGCGCTCGCCGTTGCCGGCCTCGACGTGGCGGTCGAGGCAGTTGTACGCGACGTTCAGTTCGCCGTCATCGAACCACTTCGCGAAGGGCGGGTTCGACCAGTCCAGCGTGCGTGTGAACGGCTTCGACCAGTGCAGCAGATCGTGGGCCTGATCAGCCCAGAAACCCTCACGATCGTCGGCGGCACTCTCGTAGAGGGCCTGGGCGGGGCCTGCATCGGCGAAGCCCTCCGGCGGGGCGAAGTGTCGCGTCTCATTGTAGAGGTGGTCGATCTGGCTGGACATGGATGCGCGCTCCTTTGTGCGTGTCACCTGCGGCGCTCGGGGACGCCGGGGATCGTGTGTGCGAATTTACCGGCGACGTCCGCGGCGAGACTACCGCCGAAAGTCGGTGTCTCGCGTGCGGGGCGGCGCGGCACGTGCACGCAGATTGCGGCGTTCCTGAGAATTCCGACTGATATACCGCCTGATCTGCCCGAATCGGGTCGGTCGGGTCGAATTACATGCGTATGCTTTTCGCGGCCGAACATTCGATTCTGGCATCGCGGCGTCCCCTTGTGCGGACGTCGCACGGCGGCATCCCGTTCCCCCCACGGGATGCCGCCTTCTTCTTTTTCCTCTTCCGCGGACCTGCCATCCGCACGACCGCGGTGCAGACACGCGGCGGATCGGCCCCGTACGCCGATGTGTCGAATTTTGATCGTGCGGATGGCACGGGCCACGCGCCTGGTGCCGGTCCTCCCCAGGCGGTGGGCATGCGGCTGGTCCCCCGGAACGGCGTCTCTCTGGGGTGGGGGCGGTCCTGGTTTCCTAGCCTCGCTGCATGCCCCCTCCTCCGTTCGTGCCCGCGCCGCCGAGCACCGCCGCTCGCCAGCCGGTTCCGGGATCGGCTCCGACGGCGACGCCTCGCAGAGGAGCGGATGGCTTTGTGCCGGTTCTCAGGGATGGTGTTCCACAGGACCTGACCCCGGGGTTGCGAAGTCGGGCGGTCGGGAGATACGGCGCTGGGGCGTCCGGAGTGGGTGCCGGACCCAGCGCTGCCGGATTCAGCGCTGCCGAGGAATCCCGGCCATCCGCGCATCCTCCGCAGCTCGCTCCGCTGGCGGCGTACCTCGACGATCCGGATGTGACGGATGTCTTCGTCAACGGTTCGCGCGGGCTCTGGGCCGATCGGGGCGCGGGGGCGATCCGCGACCCGCTGTGGCGTGCCGACGAGGATGCGGTGCGCGAACTCGCGCTCGCGTTGATCGGGCTCGGCGGTCGGCACGTCGATGAGGCCAGTCCGTGCGTGGACGTACGGTTGGCGTCCGGGATGCGCATTCACGCCGTTCTGCCGCCCATCTCGACGGCCGGGACGACGCTTTCGATCCGCATCCCGCGGGTCGTGCGGCCGACGCTCGACGATCTCGACGAGCGGGGGATGTTCCGCACTCGGCCTGGTTCTGCCGAGTGGCTCCGTTCGCTCGTCGCCGACCGTGTCAATGTGCTCGTCACCGGTGCCGCGGGCAGCGGCAAGACGACGCTGCTCGCAGCGCTGCTTTCCGCGGCTCCGGCATCCGAACGCATCGTGACGATCGAGGACGTCGCCGAACTGACGATCGCTCACCCGCACCACATCGCGTTGGAGGCTCGACAACCGAATCTCGAGGGTGCGGGCGGCATCGGGCTCGCCCGCCTCGTCCGCGAAGCACTGCGGATGCGTCCCGATCGGCTCGTGCTGGGGGAGTGTCGGGGTGATGAGGTGCGCGAGTTGCTCGCCGCGCTCAACACGGGTCACGACGGGGGTGCGGGTACCGTCCATGCCAGCGGATTGCGCGAAGTGCCGGCCCGGCTCGAGGCGCTCGGGGCGCTCGCGGGCCTCGATGATGCCGCCCTGGCCCGGCAGGCCGTCAGCGCGATCGGGGCCGTTGTGCACGTCGGTCGCGCAGAAGACGGCACCCGCACCCTGGTGGGCGCGGGGCACCTCAGTCTCGAGAACGGGCGGCTCGCGATCGTGGAGCAGGCGCCGTGGCGCTCGTGAGGCGTCGCGCCGCGGCCGAGCGGGACACGGGTCCCGCCGAGGTCGCCGAGGTCGCGCGTCGTGCGGCGGTCCTGCTGCAGGCGGGCGTCGCGCCGCTCGCCGTCTGGCAGTACCTGGCCGAGCGGGATGCCCCGGCAGCGGCCGTGCTCGCCGATCTCGACCGGGGAGTGCCCGTCGCGGCCGCAATCGCAGCTCGGGGGCAGTCGTGGCGCGAGCTGGCGGTCGCGTGGGCTGTGGCATCCGCGGTTGGTGCGGCGCTCGCCGAGGCGTTGCGTTCGTTCGCACTCGGCTTGCGGGACGCTGCCGAAGCGCGAGACGACGTGACCGTCGCCCTCGCTGAGCCCGCTGCGACGGCGCGACTGATGCTGTGGTTACCGGCGGTCGGGTTGCTGATGGGCGTCGCTCTCGGGTTCGACACCCTCGGCATCCTGTTCACCGATCCTCGGGGGATCGCGTGCCTCGTGGCCGGACTGGCGCTCGTCGTCGGTGCGCGAGTGTGGACGGTCCGCCTCATCGGGCGCGCGCGACCTGAGCCGGGTCTTCCGGGTCTCGACGCCGAGCTGTTCGCGATCGCTCTGAGCGGGGGGGCATCGATCGACGCTGCTGCGGTGCACATCGGCCGAGCGCGCGCGGCCGTGAACCCGGGCGGTGACGACGTGCAGGCGGACATCCCTCCGGCCGTGCAAGACGTGCTTGACCTATCGCGCGCGGCGGGCGTCCCCGCCGTCGAGCTGCTCCGCGCCGAGTCGGCGAGCGCGCGTCATCGCGCCCGCGTGGACGGCCGACTTCGTGCCTCGAAACTCGGGACCCGATTGCTGTTGCCCCTCGGGATCTGCACGCTCCCGTCCTTCCTCCTCCTCGCTGTCGCCCCGCTCGTGCTGTCGATTCTCGACACGACCGACCTGCCCGCGCTCTAGAGAAAGGACCCAGCCGCCCCACCGCGCCGCCCGCCCACCGCACGCACC
>NZ_HG779797.1:0-1486 GCF_000582705.2 Microbacterium sp. C448 | reverse complement strand
TGGTGCGAAATCCATCACGTCACGGGTCATGCCGAAGGCGGGCCGACGCACACCGACAACGGAGTCCTCCTCTGTTGGTACCACCACAGGTTCGTCGATCGAAACGGTTGGTCGATCCGCATGAACCGGGGCGTCCCCGAAGTCCGCGCACCTTCCTGGATAGACGCCCGGATGCTCTGGCGCCCCGTCACCCGCTCCCCCACCCGCCTGCGGGATCGGGTCGTCCGGCAGACGTGAAGCGAGCCCCCGTAGACTGAACCCTCGTGAGTCAACGCGTACTGGTCAACCAGCTTCAGGGTCTGCCCGACGGCACCGTTTCGGTGTCGGGATGGGTCGAGACCGTCCGCGACCAGAAGAAGGTGCAGTTCGTCATCCTGCGTGACGAGACCGGCGCCGTGCAGCTCGTCAACCCGGCGACGCGCGAGCTGGCCGAAGACGCCGCGCCTGAGGCATCCGCGGCCCTGGCCCTCACCGAGACGATCTCGGGACTCGCTACGGGCACCTTCTTGACCGTGACGGGCGAACTCAAGCACGATGAGCGCGTCAAGCTCGGCGGCGTCGAGATCAAACTCGCGACCCTCGACATCGCCGCAGCGGCGAACCCCGAGACCCCGATCGCCGCGGACTCGAGCGTCGACAAGCGCATGGACTGGCGCTTCCTCGACCTGCGCCAGCGCCGCAACAACCTCATCTTCCGTGTGCAGACCACGCTCGAGCACGCGATGCGCACCTACTGGATCGAACGCGACTACATCGAGATCCACTCCCCCAAGCTCATGGCGAGCCCGTCGGAGTCGAACGCCGAACTGTTCTCGCTCGACTACTTCGAAGACAAGACGGCCTACCTCGCGCAGAGCCCCCAGTTCTTCAAGCAGATGGCGCAGTCCGCCGGCTTCGGCAAGATCTTCGAGATCGCCCCCGCCTTCCGCGCCGACCCGTCGTTCACGAGCCGACACGCGACCGAGTTCACGTCGATCGACGCCGAGATCAGCTGGATCGACTCACACGAAGACGTCGCACGGATGCAGGAAGAGCTGCTGCAGTTCGCCTTCCAGGCCGTGAAGGACAAGCACGGCGCCGAGATCGAAGAGCTCTTCGGCGTCGAGGTGCAGGTTCCGGCCATCCCGTTCCCGCGCGTCCCGCTCGCCGAGGCGCTCGAGATCGTCAAGGCGCGCGGCTACGAAGTCCCGCGCACGGATGGCGACCTCGACCCCGAGGGCGAGCGCCAGATCGCCGCGTGGGCGCAGGACACCTTCGGCCACCAGTTCGTGTTCGTCACCGACTACCACCCGCAGATCCGCGCTTTCTACCACATGCGCGACGAAGAGACCGGGCTGACCAAGTCGTACGACCTGCTCTTCAACGGCGTCGAGATCACGACGGGCGCCCAGCGCGAGCACCGCGTCGACATCCTGATCGAGCAGGCGAAGGAGAAGGGGCTCGACCCCGAGCACCTCGACTTCTACCTCGACTTCTTCCGCTTCGG
>NZ_HG779796.1:0-4443 GCF_000582705.2 Microbacterium sp. C448 | reverse complement strand
CCGCCACACGGCGGGTTCGGCATGGGCCTCGCGCGCGTGTTGATGCTGCTGCTCGGCGAATCGTCGATCCGCGAGGTCACCTACCTCTTCCGCGGCCCGACGCGCCTCGCGCCGTAACCCGCACGCGCATCGGCAACCCGCGCCGCCGAGACTGCCGCTTGTCGCCGAGACCGCTGCTTAGCCGCCGGCAATAACCGGCGACCTCGTAAACAAGCGGCGGACTCGGTGTGCCGCCACGCCCCGAGCCAGACCCGCGAGCGCCGACCGGCCACACACCTCTCACCAGCCGTTCACCCGGGACCGCTCCCGTGGTAACCGGCGCTCCCTAGCGTTCCTCCGTCACCCCGATTCGGCGCCCTACCCGAGCGCCCGGGAACACCGAGAGGAACCCACACGCATGTCATCAATCTCACCGCGGCGTATGCGCCGCGTGCTGATCGCAGGAACCGCTGCCCTCAGCGCCGCCCTGCTGCTGTCGTCCTGCGCCGGCGGCGCCGGATCCGACACCGAGTCGGCCAGTGGCGTCGACGCGGCCACGGCGACCAGCCTCGCCGACTTCGGCACGATGGAAGAGCTCGAGGCGGCCGCCATCGCCGAAGGCCAGCTCAACGTCATCGCCCTCCCCCGCGACTGGGCCAACTACGGCGAGATCCTCGACCTGTTCGCCGAGAAGTATCCCGAGATCACGATCAACGAGCAGTCCCCGGATGTCTCGAGTGCCGAAGAGATCACCGCTGCCGAGACGAACAAGGGCCTCGACACCGCGCCCGACGTCTTCGACATCGGCCTGACCGTCGCCCTGCAGAACACCGACGTCTTCGCTCCCTACAAGGTCGAGACGTGGGACGACATCCCCGACGCCCTCAAGGAGTCGACGGGCCTGTTCGTCGGCGACTACGGCGGATACATGTCGGTCGGCTACGACTCGTCGAAGTTCGATGCCCCCGAAGAGATCGGCGACCTGCTGGGTTCCGACTACAAGGGCTCGGTCGCGATCAACGGTGACCCGACGCAGGCGGGCGCGGCCTTCGCCGCCGTCGGCCTCGCGACGGTGCAGAACGACGGCACGCTGGATGACTTCCAGCCGGGCATCGATTTCTTCTCCGAGCTGAACGCCGCGGGCAACATGCTGAAGCTCGACGTCACGACCGCGACGATCGCGAGCGGCGAGACCCCGGTCGTCTTCGACTGGGATTACCTCAACGCCTCGCACAAGGCCGACAACCCCGCCTGGGAGGTCGTGATCTTCGACGGCACCGGATACGCCGGCTACTACAACCAGGCGATCAACATCGACGCCCCCAACCCGGCCGCCGCGCGCCTGTGGCAAGAGTTCCTCTACAGCGACGAGGTCCAGAACCTGTGGCTGAAGGGTGGCGCTCGCCCTGTTCGCATGGAGGCAATGATCGAGGCCGGCACAATCGACCAGGAGCTGGCCGACGCACTGCCCGAGGCGCCCGCCGACACGGTGGTTCCGACCGAAGAGCAGAGCTCGACCGCGGGCACCCTGCTCGGCGAGAAGTGGGCCTCGGCGGTCCAGTGACCTCCCTCGAAGCGATCGCCAGCCCTGCGGGTCTGGCGGACGCCGAGCTGTCGAAGAACGTCGCCGGGTCGGAGCCTCTCGCTCCGGCCCGGCGGCGGGGCGTCCGCAGCTGGGCCTGGCTCGGCCTCACGCCGTTCGCCGTCTACGTCCTCATCTTCCTCGCCCTGCCGACCGTCCTCGCGATCGGGTCGGGGCTCTTCGACGCAGACGGCGCATTCACGTTCGACAACCTCGCCGCACTCGGTGATCCCGTCATCCTCCAGACGTTCTGGAACTCGACCTGGCTATCGCTTCTCACCGCGGTCATCGGCGCCGTGCTCGGCGCCCTCGTCTGCTACGCGATGCTCGGCCTGCACGAAACCAGTGGCGTTCGCACGACGGTGGATGCTGCATCCGGTGTGCTCGCCCAGTTCGGCGGCGTCATGTTGGCGTTCGCCTTCATCGCGACGATCGGCATCCAGGGCGTCGTCACCCAGTTCATCCTGAGCGCGACAGGCATCAACATCGCCGACGGAGGGTGGCTCTACGCACTTCCCGGCCTGATCCTGCCCTACATCTACTTCCAGGTGCCGCTCATGGTCATCACGTTCATGCCGGCCCTCTCGGCCCTCAAACCGCAGTGGGCCGAGGCCAACCTCACGCTCGGCGGTACACGCCTGAGCTTCTGGACCACGATCGGAATCCCCGTGCTCGCCCCCTCGTTTCTCGCGAGCCTGCTGCTGCTGTTCGCCAACGCGTTCTCGTCGTACGCGACGGCCGCGGCCCTGGCCAGCCAGGGCTCGCAGATCGTGCCCCTCGGCATCCGCACCGCTCTCACCAGCGAGACGGTGCTGGGTCGCGAGAACCTCGCCGGCGCGCTCGCGCTCGGCATGATCGTGATCGTCGGGATCGTGATGTGGGCCTACTCCGTCGTCCAGAGTCGCGCCGCGCGGTGGCAGTCATGAGCGGCACGATGAGCGGCATCGCCCCCTCACGAGCGACGCGCTGGATCATCGGCGTCGTCGTCGGCGTCGCGTTCGCGATCCCGCTCGTCTCGACGTTCCTCTACACGCTGCGCGACAACTCAGTTGAGGGACAGTCCACCGGTGGGCTGTCGCTGACGAACTGGGCGGCGCTCTTCGACCCCGAGAACGCGCGACTCTATGCGCCGATCTGGACGGGCCTCGGCAACTCGCTGATTCTCGCGGTCGTCACGGTCCTCATCGTCCTGCTGCTGCTCGCTCCGACGATGATTCTGGTGTCGCTCCGGTTCCCGAAGCTGCGGCCGGCTTTCGAGTTCGGTGTGCTGCTGCCCATCTCGATCCCCGCGATCGTGCTCGTCGTCGGTCTGACCCCGATCTACCTGCAGATCGGACGCACCCTCGGCACGGGAGCGTGGACCCTCGCCTTCGCCTACGGAATCACGGTGCTGCCGTTCGCGTACCACTCGATCCAGGCCTCGATCGACGCCGTCGACATGAAGACGCTCGCCGAGGCCGCCCGTTCGCTCGGCGCATCGTGGCCGACGGTCGTGCTGCGCGTCCTGGCGCCGAACCTGCGTCAGGGGCTGCTCGCCGCATCCCTCATCTCGGTCGCCGTGGTGCTGGGCGAATTCACCATCGCCTCGCTGCTGAACCGCCAGGTGCTGCAGACCGCGCTCGTCGTCGTGAACCGTATCGATGCCTACGCGGCCTCGATCTTCACACTGCTGGCGCTGCTGTTCGCCTTCCTCCTCCTGCTCTTCATCGGCCGCGCGGGCAGAGCCCGCACGGGAAGGACCTCATCGTGACCGACACCACCCCCCGCCCCCTGCCCCGCACATCCGACAACCAACTGTTGGCCGACGCCGGAGAGGGGACCCGCGTCGAGTTCCGCGGGGTCGTGAAGGACTACGGCATCACCCGGGTGCTGCACGGCGTCGACCTCGACATCAAGCCCGGCGAGTTCGTCTCGCTGCTCGGTCCGTCGGGCTGCGGCAAGACCACGGCGCTCCGCGTTCTGGCGGGACTCGAGAATGCGACCGAGGGCTCGGTTCTGCTCGGGGATCGGGATGTCTCGCGCGTGCCGACCAACAAGCGCGACATCGGGATGGTGTTCCAGGCGTACTCGCTCTTTCCGCACCTGCGGATCCGCGAGAACGTCGCGTTCGGGCTGCGCCGCCGCGGTGTCGCTCGCGTCGCGGCCGAGGCGCGCGCGATGGACGCGCTCGATCTGGTCGGCCTGGGTCACCTCGGCGAGCGCTACACGCACCAGCTCTCCGGCGGTCAGCAGCAGCGCGTGGCGCTCGCGCGGGCCCTCGTCACCGAACCCCGCGTGCTGCTGCTCGACGAGCCGCTCTCGGCGCTCGACGCGAAGGTACGCGTGCAGCTGCGCGACGAAATCCGACGCATCCAGCTGCGCCTCGGCACCACGACGGTGTTCGTGACGCACGACCAGGAAGAGGCCCTGGCCGTCTCGGACCGGATCGCCGTGATGAACGCCGGACGGATCGAACAGGTCGGAACCCCCGAAGACCTGTACCTGCGTCCCGCTACGCCCTACGTGGCCGCTTTCGTCGGGCTCTCGAGCACCGTGCGCGGAACAGTCAACGGTACGGAGGTCGAGCTGTGGGGCCAACGACTGCCCGTGCAGGGATCGGTCGTAGACGGAGCCGTCGATGTGTTCCTGCGGCCCGAGAACGTGCGACTCGCGGTCTCTGGTGACTCGGGCGTGTACGGGAACGTCCAAGAGAGCACGTTCCTCGGCAGCCTCCGCCGCACCCTCGTGCGGACGGCCGAGGGTGAACTCGTCCGCGTCCAGCATTCGGCAGCCGACCGCCTGTCCTACGACGACTCGGTGCGCCTGACGGTTGCACCCGAGCCCGTCGTGGTGCGGCCGGTGGCCGACTGATCGCTAGGTGCGCGGGTCAGAATCGGGTGGCG
>NZ_HG779795.1:0-7451 GCF_000582705.2 Microbacterium sp. C448 | reverse complement strand
CCCTCGGCGACACCGGTCGCATCCTGCGCCTCGGCACCGAGGAGCGCGTCTTCAACCGCTACCAGCGCCGCGCGATCGCGCTGCGCGACGGCGGATGCATCATCCCCGGCTGCGGAGTCCCCGCCGGTTGGTGCGAAATCCATCACGTCACGGGTCATGCCGAGGGCGGCCCGACTCACACCGACAACGGAGTATTGCTCTGTTGGTACCACCACAGGTTCGTCGACCGAAACGGCTGGTCGATCCGCATGAACCGGGGCGTCCCCGAAGTCCGCGCACCCTCCTGGATCGATGCCCGAATGCTATGGCGTCCGGTCACCCGCTCCCCCACGAGGTTGCGCGATCGGGTCATCCGGCAGACATGAAGCGAGCCGATGCGGGCACCAGAATAGCGCCGCGAAAAAAGTGAAGCCCCCGGCGCTTGGGGGGATGCACCGGGGGCTGAGGCGCGTTATCTGGGGGACGTGCGCCTCGTTCGTCAGCCGCACCCGTCGGGATGGGTTTGGGCTGGCACTCCGATGATCAGCCACGAACTGGGGGGATCTTTTGGCCGATCATCGTCCCGCTCTCGCGGGCATATTCAGATTTCTCTTCCACAAATATGACAAGCGGGAATGAGAGGAGGCGAGGAAGGCGATGAGAGTTCTCTCATGACATTGAATACATCCGCCTTCCCCGCCCGTCACATCTGGCTCGTCCCGTTACGCCAATTCGCCCGCTTCCAGAAGGTCCGTCACCAGCGCTGCGATCTCTGAGCGCTCGGACCTCGACAGGGTGACGTGGCCGAACAGCCCGTGTCCCTTGAGCGTCTCGATGACCGAGGCGACGCCGTCGTGGCGGCCGACGCGGAGATTGTCGCGCTGCCCGACGTCGTGCGTCAGCACCACCCGCGAGTTCTGACCCATGCGACTGAGCACCGTCAGCAGAACGTTGCGTTCGAGTGACTGCGCCTCATCCACGATCACGAACGCGTCGTGCAGCGACCGCCCGCGGATGTGGGTCAGCGGCATGACCTCGAGCAGGCCGCGCTCGACGACCTCTTCCAGGACATTGCCCGAAACGACCGAACCGAGGGTGTCGAACACCGCCTGACCCCAGGGGTTCATCTTCTCCGCCTGGTCGCCCGGTAGGTACCCGAGTTCCTGGCCACCGACGGCGAACAGCGGTCGAAAGACGATGATCTTCTTCTGCTGCTGTCGCTCGAGCACAGCTTCCAGGCCCGCGCAGAGCGCGAGCGCCGACTTTCCGGTGCCGGCCCGGCCACCGAGCGAGACGATGCCCACCTCGGGGTCCAGCAGCAGGTCGATCGCAATGCGCTGCTCGGCCGAGCGTCCGTGCAGACCGAAGACGTCACGGTCACCGCGCACGAGACGAAACTCGGACGGCCCGGTCATGCGCCCGAGCGCCGATCCCCGCTCGGAGTGGATGATCAGGCCGGTGTTGACCGGCAGCCCCGTAACGGTCTCGTGGCTGCCGACCTCGCTCTCGTAGAGGTCGCTCAGTTCGTCGCCCGACAGGTCGATCGCGGCGATTCCGGTCCACCCCGAGTCGACGGCCTGCTCGGCGAGGTACTCCTCCGCTTGGATGCCGAGCGATGCGGCTTTGACGCGCATCGGCAGGTCCTTCGAGACGACCGTGACGTGCTGGCCGTCCTGCGCGAGATGCATCGCGATGGCGAGGATCCGGCTGTCGTTATCGGCGAGCCGCATGCCCGAGGGCAGGACGCTCGGGTCGGTGTTGTTGAGTTCGACACGCAACGTGCCGTCCGCTCCGACCGGCACCGGGAAGTCCAGGCGTCCGTGCTCGATACGGAGTTCGTCGAGGTGACGAAGCGCCTGACGAGCGAAGTATCCGATCTCGGGGTCGTGCCGCTTGCCCTCGAGCTCGGTGATGACGACGACGGGAATCACGACGTTGTGTTCGGCGAATCGGAAGTACGCCCGTGGATCGGACAGCAGGACGGATGTATCGAGCACATACGTACGGAGCGCGGAATCCGACCCGATCGAGTCGGCACGCTCGTAGCTCGTGTCGTGTGTGATTGCCGCGCTGCTGGAAAGCGTGTCCTGCTGGCGTGCTGCCCCTGTGGTCACAACCTGCTCCCGACCCGGGTTTGTACCCGGCATCCGCAAAGTCGACCACCGTGAGGTAGCGAGTCGCACTCTGGTGGCCGACTCGACCGGGCTACTTGCCCGATGAGATGAACGTACGACCGCGACTCTCCCGGCCGCGAATCGACACGCCCCGCCGGAGGTTACGCCTGCGTTAATTCCGCGCGGCTACCAGGTGCGCGCGTGCGCGAAGTCGGCGAGCGCGTCGCCGAGCATCACCATGCTGTCGGCGGCGGTGCCGACGTGCGGGGCGATGCGCACGGCACCGCTGCGCGTCGTGCACGTGACGCCGTGGTTCGCGAGGGAGGCGGCCAGAGCTGCGACATCCTGCGCGGGCGGCGCAAGCGTGACGATTCCGGCGCGGTGCACCGCTTCGCGAGGAGTCAGGGTCGGGATGTCGTAGCGCTCCGCGAGGAACAGGACCTCACGGGTGCGGGCGGCGAGCGCCTCTTCGATCTGCTCGACGCCGGTGTCCAGCACCTCCCGCAGCGATGCGGAGAGGCGTGCGGCGGCGATGTGGTCGGGAACGCTGACGGTAAACGCGTTCGCCCCGGCCGATGCCGGCGGCACGTCGTCGATCGGGAGTGCGACATCCGTTCCCGTCGCACCCGAGAAGACGGGCGTGAGTTCGGCGAGCGCTCGATCGCTGAACCATGCGAAGCCCGTGCCGCGACCGGCACGCAGCCACTTGTAGCCGTTGCCACACACGACGTCGGCCGCCTGGTAGTCCGCGGCGACCATGCCGAAACCCTGCACCGCGTCGACGATCAGGAGTCGATCGCCGATGACGTCGCGGATCCCGGCGAGGTCGGCACGGTAACCCGTCCGGAAGTCGACGAGGCTCACCGCGACTGCCGCCGTGGATGAGGTGATCGTGTCGCGCACGACTTCGGGGGTGACATAGCCGGCCGGCGGATCGATCCACTGCGGCTCGACGACGTGCAGAGCCTCGTGAGCGCGGGTCGCGGCGACGGTGAGGCTGGGGTACTCGCCTCGCGAGACCAGCAACCCTCCCGTGACGCCGAAGACCGCCTGCATGATCCCCTGCGTCGTGGACGGTTGCAGGGTGACGTTGGCTTCGTTACCACCCAGCAGCTCGGCCACCAGGGAGCGAGCGGATGCCGCGTGCTCTACGACATTGTCGATGCTCGAACGACGGCCCGTCGCAAGCAGTTCGAGGTCGGCGGTGTTCTCCTGGCGAACGGCGGGCGACAACGGGCCGAACGATGCCCAGTCCAGATAGCCGGGCTCGAGGTCGAACGACGCCGCGTAATCCTCGATGGTTGCCACCGGCCTATTCTGCCACGCCGACAGCGGCGCAGGTCAGCTACCGAATCGGCGCTCTCGCCGCGCGTAGTCGCGGATCGCGCGCAAGAAGTCCACCTCGCGCAGATCGGGCCCCAGCGCCTCGACGAAGTAAAACTCGCTGTGAGCGCTCTGCCAGAGCAGGAAATCGCTGAGGCGCTGCTCGCCCGAGGTGCGGATCACGAGATCAGGGTCGGGCTGACCGCCGGTGTACAGGTGCTCGCCGATCTGCTCGGGCGTGAGGCTGGCGGCCAGCTCCTCCAGCGATCCCCCGCCCTCGTCGTGTTTGGCGATGATGCTCCGCACGGCGTCCACGATCTCACTGCGTCCGCCGTAGCCGACGGCGAGGTTGACGTGCATCCCGGTGTTGTCACGGGTGCGCTCGCTCGCCTCGTGCAACACACGGGCAAGATCCGGCGGCAGGTTCTCGGAGCGCCCCACGTGTTGCACTCGCCAGTCACGCTCGCGCGAGAGCTCATCTGCCAGCTCGGCGATGATGTCGAGCAGGTCGGCGAGTTCACGCGACTCGCGCTTGGCGAGGTTGTCGTGCGAGAGCAGGTACAACGACACCACCCGCACCCCGACGTCGTCGCACCAGGTCAGGAATTCGCGCATCTTCGCCGCGCCGGCGCGATGTCCGTGAGCGGCCGAGTCGTAGCCCAGCTGACGCGCCCACCGACGGTTTCCATCGATCATCATCGCCACGTGGTGCGGCACCGGGTCGTCACGCAGGCTCCGGCGCAGACGGCCCGTGTAGAGACGGTAGAGCGGCCCTCGCCCCTGGTTCGACCCACCCGTGCTCACCCCCCTACGGTAACGCTTACGCTGGATGCGTGAGCCGTCGCCCGCGTTCCCACTCCCCCGAGGTCCCGTCGCTCCCCCTGATGGAGGCCGCCGCCGTCGACGCGCACGTCGACATCCGACCCACGTGGCGCGGCTGGATCCACGCGGCCACCTTCCCCATCGCGATCGTCGCGGGCATCGTCCTGATCGTCCTCGCCGATGGCACCGCCGCGAAGTGGTCGTCGGCGATCTTCCTCGCCACATCGATGCTGTTGTTCGGCACATCGGCGCTCTATCACCGCTTCGACTGGAGCACCCGCGCGAAGGCTGTGCTGAAGCGGATCGACCACGCCAACATCTTCCTGCTGATCGCCGGAACGTACACGCCGATCGCGGTGCTCGCACTTCCCCCCGAGAAAGCGACTCTGCTGCTGTCGTTGGTATGGGGTGGAGCGCTGCTCGGCATCCTGTTCCGGGTGTTCTGGGTCGGTGCGCCTCGCTGGCTCTACGTCGCCCTCTACATCGTGCTCGGCTGGGCCGCAGTGATGTACATCGGCGACCTCTTCGCGGCCAACGCCGTCATGATGACGCTCGTCGTCGTCGGAGGCCTGCTCTACACGTTCGGCGCGCTCGTTTACGCGTTGAAGCGTCCGAACCCGTGGCCCGGGCACTTCGGGTTCCACGAGATCTTCCACGTGTGCACGGTGCTCGCGTTCCTCTGCCACTGGACCGCGGCGCTGATCATCGCACTGAACCCCGTCTACGGCTGACGTCCGGCAGCAGCCGTCCCCTCACACGCGGGGCGGGGTGCCCCCGTCGGCGCGATTCTGCTCGTCATCTGCGCCATCGACGAACTGGTCGTCCGTGTCCGACGCCTCGACGGCCGCTGCGGCCTGCTGCTCGGCATCGAGTTCGGCGTCGATTTCGGCGCGGTAGCGGGCACGACGGATGCGGCGCTGCATGTCCCACACCAGCAACACCACGGCGACGACGAGGATCGCGACTATCGCGAAGCCCAGGAATCCGGGTGTGACGAGCTCAGGATCCGGCTCGACGACCGGTGTCGGTGACGGCGTAGCGATCGAGACGATCCACGAGAACGCGAGCATGGGGTCCTTCCGCACGGCGACCGATCCCGAGATGGCACGGGCGGCACCCGGCAACGCATAGCCTGGTATCACCAGCCTAACCAGTCCATGAGCCAGTCGCCGAGCCGGCACAGAAGGGGCCAGACGATGACCATCCAAGCCCGTCTCGACGAGCGGTACGGTCGCGGCCGGAGCGGTCGGCGTCGGTTGCTCGCCTGGATCACGGTCGGGGTGCTCGCCGTCGCTGCGACGGGCGCGCTCGCGTGGTCGACGGTGTCGACGGCGGCATCGGATGTCGACGCGGATGTCCTGGGATTCTCGCTCGTCGATCAGCACACCGCGACCGTGACCTTCCAGGTCACCGGTCACGCGGATCGCGAGGTCGCGTGTGCGATCGAAGCCCTCGACGAGGACTTCGGAATCGTCGGGTGGAAGGTCGTCGTGTACCCCCCGAGCGGCGAGGAGACGCGGGCTTACGAGGTATCCGTTCCGACCGTCAGCCTCGCCACGACCGGTTTGGTGAACTCCTGCTGGCTCCCCTAGGCTGACCGGATCACAGTGTGCGCCCCGGCTCGATGCCGGGGCGTTCGGCATATGGGCGACGAGTCGCCCTGACCCCTCACACCGCCGCATGAACACGAACCACAGAAGGAGAACGCCGTGTCTACTGACGCACCCGTGACCTTCCTCACGCAGGACGCCTACGACCGCCTCGCGGCAGAACTCGAGACGCTCGCGACGGACGGCCGCGAAGAGATCGCCAAGCGCATCGAGGTTGCCCGCGAAGAGGGCGACCTGAAAGAGAACGGCGGATACCATGCCGCCAAGGACGAGCAGGGACGCATCGAGGCGCGCATCCGCAACCTGCAGCAGCTGCTGAAGACCGCGGTCGTCGGCGATGCCCCGACCTCGACAGGCAAGGTCGTGCCGGGAACCGTCGTGACGGCAAAGGTCGCCGGGCGTGAACTGCGCTTCCTCCTCGCCAACCGCGAGCTTGCCTCGGACTCGTCGCTCGACGTCTACAGCGAGGCGAGCCCCATCGGCGCCGCGATCCTCGGCAAGAACGAGGGCGACACGACGAGCTACGCGACGCCGAACGGCCGCGAGATGGCCGTCGAGATCATCAAGGTCGAGACCTACACCGGCCAGTAGGGGTGATCAGTCGGGGACGACGACCGGGTGGAAACCCGCATCCTTCAATGTCTGCAAGGTCAGCGCCTTGTGCTCTTCGCCCCGCGTCTCGACGCTGATCTGCAGCACAACTTCGCTGATCTGAAGCCCCTGGCCGTGGCGCGTGTGCAGAACCTCGATGACGTTGGCGCCCGCCTGTGCGATCAGGTCCGACACGCGCGACAGCTGTCCCGGACGGTCGGGTAGAGGAATCCGCATGCTCATGTAGCGTCCGGATGCCGCGAGCCCGTGTGCGACGACCCGCTGGAGCAGCAGGGGGTCGATGTTGCCCCCCGACAAGACCGCGACGGTCGGTCCGTGCGCCTCGACCTTGCCCGCGAGGATCGCGGCGACACCGACGGCGCCGGCCGGCTCGACGACGACCTTGGCCCGCTCGAGCAGCACGAGCATCGCGCGGGCGATGTCGTCATCCGTCACCGTCACGACGTCATCGACGAGTTCCTGGATCATCGCGAACGGGATGTCGCCGGGGCGGCTGACCAGGATGCCATCGGCGATCGTCGGGCGCGTCACGACCTCGATCGGATAGCCGGCCCGCAGGGACTCCGGGTACGGGGCCGAGTTCTCGGCCTGCACCCCGATGATCCGCACGGTGCGGCCGGCAGCCGCTGCCATCGCTTTGACGGCGCCGGCGACACCGGCGATGAGGCCTCCCCCGCCGACGGCGAGCAGGATCGTGTCGACGTCGGGCATGTCCTGGACGATCTCGAGCCCGAGCGTGCCCTGGCCGACGATGATGTCCCGGTGATTGAACGGCGGGATGAGGACGGCGCCCGTGCGCTCGGCGAACTCCGCCGCAAGTCGCAACGACGTATCGACGGTCGGGCCGTCGAGGATCACGTCGGCTCCGTACCCGCGCGTCGCGAGAAGTTTGGGCACGGGGACGCCGAGCGGCATGAAGATCGTGGCCGGGATGCCGAGGGCCTGGGCGGCGAGCGCGACGCCCTGCGCGTGGTTGCCGGCAGACGCGGCG
>NZ_HG779794.1:0-8165 GCF_000582705.2 Microbacterium sp. C448 | reverse complement strand
GGCGGGACAGCCGGTAGGCGGCACCGCGGATCTTGAAGGAGCCGGTGCGCTGCAGGTTCTCGAGCTTGAGGTGAACGGGAACCCCGAGGACCTCGCTGAGGTGCTGCGAGTACTCGAGCGGGGTGTGGCTGACGACGCCCCGTAGCCCCTCGGCGGCATCTTCGTATTCCGAGAGCAGCGGCATGGTCAGCTCGCGTGGTTCGACGGAGGTCATGCCTGGGTCCCCTCGGGTCGGGTAGTCGGACGAGTTCTGGGTCGCGTGTTCCTCGTTCGTGGCACGGTACTCCAAATCAGTTCGCCGACCACCGCGCTATCCGGTCTCTCCCACCCTCGGGACCCGATGTACACGGCGAAGACATTGACGAACGCGGCGAGCGGCACGGCGAAAAGCGCCCCGGGAATGCCTCCGACGAGCGCGCCGCCGGCGACCACGAGCACAACGCCGAGCGGGTGCACCTTGACCGCCGCGCCCATGAGGATCGGCTGCAGGACGTGGCCCTCGAGTTGCTGCACGCCCAGCACGACGATCAACATCAGCACGGCGATGAACGGGCCGTTGTAGACCAGCGCCAGGAAGACGGCGACGGCTCCCGTGACGACGGCTCCCACAATGGGGATGAACGCGCCGAGGAACACCAGAACAGCAACGGGAATCGCGAGCGGAACGCCGAGGAGTGCTGCACCCAGCCCGATACCCACCGCATCGATCGAGGCGACGAGCAGCTGCGTGCGGGCGTAGTTGACGACCGTCACCCAGCCCGCGCGTGCGGCACCGTCGACGGGCTGACGCGCGGCACGCGGGAACAAACGCACGGTCCACCGCCAGATTCCGCCGCCGTCGGCGAGCGTGCAGAGCAGGATGAAGATCGCGAGAAGCGCCCCGACGGCGACGTGCCCGAGCGTGGAGCCGACCGCGAGCGCGCCCGAGAGCAGCAATTGGGCCTGCTCCTGGGCGAACGTCCACGCCTGGGCGAGCGCGTCGTCGATCTGCCCGGAAGTCAGGTGCAGGGGCCCATCGATGAGGTACTGGCGGAACTGCTCGATCGCCTCGACGGTGCGATCTTGCACGCTTCCCCACTGCAGGCCGACCTGCCAGACGACCAGCCAGATGAGCCCCGAAACGATCGCGAGTGTGCCCACCAGCGAGATCACGATGGCGAGCCAGCGGGGTACGCCGTGGCGCAGCAACCAGGTGAAGGCGGGCCAGAGCAGTGCGGTGACAAGGATCGCGATCAACAGCGGGATGACGATGACCTTGAGCTGTATGACGACCCACACGACAATCGCGACCGCGGCGGCGATGACGATCATGCGCCAGGCGTATGCCGCGGCCAGACGCAGCCCACGCGGGACGGCGGGGCTGAGGTCGCTCGAAACGGTGCGCTCCCGAATCACGTCGACGGGTCGTCGGCGCGGAGATTCGGGGGTTTCGTTCACTCGGCAAGTCTAGGAGTCGTATCGGGCTCCGGCATCCGCATCGGTGAGCGTCGGAGATCCGCGGAAACTCGGTGGCTACGCACTCGACCGGTCCGACGCTGCCCCGATCTCCGACGCCCGACGAGCGCCGAGAGGGATGTCGTAGGCCGGGGATAGGCTGGCGCCGATGAAACAGTCGCTGAGCGCGCGCGAGGCGCGGCGGATGGCGCTCGCCGCTCAGGGGTTCGGGCGCCGCGTCCCGGCGACCCCCGGCACGCGCCAACTCAACGCGACCCTGCGACGGATGCACACGCTGCAGATCGACTCGGTCAACGTCTATGCGCGCTCGCACTACATGCCCCTGTTCTCGCGCCTGGGTCCGTACGACACGGCCCTGCTCGACCGTCTGCTCTTCGCCCGGCGAGCCCCGTACGTGGAGTTCTGGGCGCACGTCGCGGCGTTCATTCCGGCAAGCGACTGGCAGCTCTTCCGGTTCCGGATGGATGACCACCGCGCGCGTTTCACGGCGCCGGGGACCTGGTTCGCAGAAAACATGCCGATCGTGGAGTGGGTGCGCGCCGAGCTCGGTGCGCGCGGCCCCCTGCGACCCGCCGAGATCGAGCACGATTCGCGGCGTGGCGGTCGCGGACCATGGTGGGACTGGGACGGGGTCAAACGGGCGCTCGAATATCTGTGGCTCATCGGAGAGGTGGCGGTGGCGGGGCGCCGCGGCTTCGAGCGCCGTTACGCCCTGGCCGCGGACGTCATTCCTGCGGCAGCGCTCGGGCGCGAGATCGCGCGTCCCGACGCGATCCGCGAGCTCGTCGTGCGCGCCGCGGCGGCGTACGGCGTTGCGACCGAGGCAGATCTGGACGACTACTGGCGGCTGCGCGACCGCAAGGCGGTCAAGCGCGCTACGGCTGAGCTGGTGGAGGAGGGTGAACTCGTGCCGGTCACCGTCGAGGGCTGGGACCGCGGCGGCAAGCCGCTGCCCGCGTGGGCCCATCGCGACGCCGCGCTTCCCCGTCGCGTCGACGCCGCGACCGTCCTGACGCCATTCGATCCCATGGTGTGGTTCCGTGATCGCGCGCAGCGGATGTTCGGCTTCGACTACCGGATCGAGATCTACACACCCGCTCCTCAACGCCGCTACGGCTACTACTCCCTGCCGATTCTGCTCGACGACGAGCTCGTGGGGCGCGTCGATCTGAAGGCCGACCGCGCGGGATCACGGTTGCTCGTGCAGTCGGCGTGGTGGGAGGACGGTCCGGTCCGTCCCGATGCCGCTCCCCGTGTCGCCGAGGTCCTGCGCGACGCGGCGAGATGGCAGGGTCTCGACGGGATCTCGGTGGCGAACTGGGGTGATGCGACGGGCGCATTGGCCGATGTGCTCGGAGCACCCCGGCACGAGGCGGGCCCGGAATCGATCGCACTCGCGCCGGACGAGCCGCAGACGGATGAGCCGGATGCCTCGTCGGCCCTCGAGCAGGGATCAGACTCGTGAGCCCCCGACAACGCCTGGGTCGCGGGTTGATCATTGCGATCGCGGCGGCGGTGCTCGTCGTGATCGGCGCGGGGATCGCTCTCGTCGTGTGGTTCACTGCCCGCGCTGACTCCCCCGAGGCCGGCGCACAGCGGTACCTCGACGCGCTCGCCTCAGGGGACGCGGACGACGTCCGCGCGACGATGACCACCGACGCGGCGCCGGACACGGCGACACGTGACACCTTCGAGGCTGCCACCGCGTACCTCACGCAGCCCAGCATCACGGGCACCGAGGCGATGACGGGCGAGAGCGTCACGGTGTCGGCGTCCTACCTGCTCACGGGCGACACCCACGAGGTGACGTTCACCATGCGGCTGGAGGACGGGCAGTGGTTGGCCGCTGCGGACGCACTCGGCACCATCACGGCGACGACGACGATCGGCGACGCGGTAACGATCGGTGATGTCGTGCTCGAAGCATCCGCTCCCCTGCTCGCCCTCCCCGCGGCGTACGACGTCGTTGCGGCACCGGCGGGGATCGTGACGGGCACGGCCGAGGTCGTCGTGGATCCCGGGGCGACGGCGGACGTCGCCGTCGAGGCAGCGCTCGCACCGGACGCGAGCGTGACGGCGCAAGCCGCGGTGGATGCCTACCTCGAGGCGTGCACGGCATCGTCGGCGGAGTCACCAGCCGTGACGAGCCCCCCGTCGTGCGGCATCAGCATCCCGTGGGGCGCCGATCTGGCGAGCGCCGACGGTTTCGTGTTTCGGATCGAGACGCTCCCCATCCTCGCCCTTGACGCCACCGGCGGGTTCATCGCGAGCGGCGGCTCCTACGTGGCGACGGTGTCGGGTCAGACCCGCGCGGGCACAACCGCTTCTTTCACGTACCGGGACGATGCATGGACGCTTCGAGGCGCCTTCACCTTCGAGGCCGGCGAGTTCGTCCTGCAGGCCTGGTGACGGTCAGAAGCTGCCGCCCATGGTGTGCAGGCGTTCGATCCGGTCCGGGATCGGCGGATGCGTCGAGAAGAGCCGTGTGAGGGCGTTCGGACGCAGCGGATCCGCCAGCCACAGGTGCGCCATCGAGGTGTTCGTCTTCTTCAACGGTTGAGCGTGTGCCTGAAGTTTCGCGAGCGCCGACGCCAGGCCGTCGGGGTTTCGCGTCGTGAGCGCGGCCGTCGCATCCGCCAGGTATTCGCGTTGGCGCGAGATTGCGGCCTGAACAGCACCGGCGAGGAGCGGCGCGATCACGGCGGCGACGATCCCGAAGATCAGGAAAACGATCTGGGCCTGTCCGTTGCCGCCTCGACGCGCGCCCCCGAACAGCGTCAGCCGCAGGAAGACATCGGCGAGCAGGCCGATCGCGACGACCAAACCGAAGACAATCAACGAGACCCGGATGTCGTAGTTGCGGACGTGGCCGAGCTCATGCGCGAGCACTCCCTCGAGCTCCTGATCGGTCATGATGTCGAGCAGGCCGGTCGTGACCGCGATCGCCGCCCGCTCGGGAGTCCGACCCGTCGCAAAAGCGTTCGGCGCAGCATCCTGCACGAGATGGACCTTCGGCATGGGCGTACCGGTCGCGATGCACAGGTTCTCGACCATGTTCCAGAGGCGCGGGTTATCCGCCTTCTGAATCTCGACCGCGCCGGCCAGCGCGAGGGCCTCGCGGTCGGCGACGAAGTACTGCAGAGTGGCGTAGCCGACCGCACCGATCACGACGAACGCGGTGATCCACCAGTTGTTCGACGCCAGCCATCCCGCGAGCACACCGAGCCCGCCGATGATCAGCACGAATGCGATCATGATGAACCATGTGTTGCGCTTGTTGCGCGCGATCGCGGAGTACACAGCTGCGCCGCCCGATCAGGCCGCGATGGCTGTCACGTCAGAACTGAACGCGCGGCGGCTCGGAGATCGCGGCGCCGTTCTCGACCTCGAAGAACTCGCGTTCCTGAAAACCGAGGTTCCGAGCGAACAGGTTGTTCGGGAAGATCTTGATCTTGGTGTTCAGCTCACGCACGCCGCCGTTGTAGAAGCGACGGGATGCCTGGATCTTGTCTTCCGTATCGACGATCGACTGCTGCAGCTGCAGGAAGTTCTGACTCGCCTGCAGTTGCGGGTACGCCTCAGCGACGGCGAACAGGGACTTCAGCGCCTGCTGCATGTGCCCCTCGGCGACTCCCGCGTCCGCCGGGCCCTGCGCCTGCAGAGTCTCGGCTCGCGCCCGGGTGACGCTCTCGAATACGCCTCGCTCGTGCGCGGCGTACCCCTTGACCGTGTCGATCAGGTTGGGCAGCAGATCAGCACGCCTCTTGAGCTGCACGGTGATGTCGCTCCACGCCTCGTCGACGCGCACGTTCAGCTGCACCAGCGAGTTGTACGTCGCCCAGAGGTAGATGCCGACGATGGCGACCAGGGCGACGACGATCAGGACCGGAATGAGCCATTCCCACATGGGTGTCTCCAGAAAGCGAGGTAGTCAGACGCGAGTTGTCGTACGTTCGCCCATCCTACCGACGCATCCCGGCGAACCCCTGGGAACTATTCGCCTAAAACCCGTTCCAGGTAGACGTTCGTGAAGCGCCTGTTGGGGTCGAGTCGGTCCCGCAGCGCCACGAAATCCGTGAAGCGCGGGTAACGCTCGGCGAAGTCGGCGGCACCGAGAGTGTGCATCTTTCCCCAGTGCGGCCGCCCGCCGTGCGCGAGCATGATCGGTTCGATCGCCGCGAAGTACTCCGTCGGGTCTTCCCGCCAATAGCGGTGCACGGCGATGTATCCACTCGCGCGTCCGTGGGCTGTGGACATCCAGAGGTCGTCCGCCGCCGCCGCGCGCACCTCGATCGGAAACGACACGCGCAGATCGGATGCATCGATCGCGGCCTGCACGTCGCGGAACGCCGCGGCGAGGTTCTCGAGGGGGACGGCGTACTCCATCTCGCGGAAGCGCACGGTGCGATCTTGCGTGAACACGCGCGTCGATAGATCGGTGTACTCGCGATCACCCGTCAGGCGCGTCGCGAGCCGGTTGATCGGGGGTGCCATCGCGGGAACGAGAGACGCCGACCCGCACGTCATGCGGTAGAGACCGTTGGCCAGCAGTGTCTCATCCAGCCAACGCGAGGCGCGCGGGAGCGGCGCGCGGGGCGTACTCTCGGGCAGGCGTGTATTCGTCTTGGTGAGCGCGACATCGGTGTGCGGAAACCAGTAGAACTCGAAGTGATCGGATGCCTCGACGCGGGCGGGCAGCTCCGCCACCACATCATCGACCGGTTCGGGACGCTCGACCGCGCGCAGCACGAACGCGGGTACGCACTGCAGCGTGACATCGACCAGGATGCCGAGGGCGCCGAGCCCGAGCGCCACGGCGGGCAGCATCTCCGTGTTCTCGTCGTCGCTCACGGTGAGCAGCTCACCCGTGCCGGTCACGAGGGTTGCCCCGACCACTTGCGTCGAGATGCCCCCGAAGCGCAGGCCCGTGCCGTGCGTCCCGGTCGAGATCGCCCCCGCGATGGACTGGCGATCGATGTCGCCGAGGTTCGCCATCGCGAGCCCGAAGGGGGTGAGCAGCCGTGGCATCTGGTGCAGCCGCGTGCCCGCGAGGACGCGAACGCGCGCCCGCTCGCGATCGACCTCGACGATGCCGCTCAGCTCATCGAGATCGAGCAGAACGCCTGGCGCAACGGCGATCCCGGTGAAGCTGTGGCCGGCGCCGACCGCCTTGATGCGCAGTCCCCGCGCGATCGCAGCCTGCACCGAGCGGACGACGGCAGCGGTATCGGCGGGACGCTCGACCCGTTGCGGCCGCACCTGCGCGGTTCTGGCCCAGTTGCGCCAAGTGCCGCCGATCCGGGTCACAGGAACGCTCGCCCTTCGCCGCGATAGGTCGGAAGCGCCCGCGCGATCGAGTCGCCGTCCACGAGCTGGACCTCATCGATCCGTTCCAACTGCTCGCCGCTCTTGGAGGGTCGCAACCACACCCGGTCGCCGACGGCGAGCGCTCGCGCAGTCTCGCCCTGAAGCGGTGTCTGCACCTCACCCGCACCCTCGCGGTCGAGCGCGCGGAGGCCCGTCGGCCAGACGGGCAGCGGCTGACGGGAGGCGAGCGGCGGTCCCGAGGCGATCCAGCCGCCGCCGAGGATCGTCGCGATGTCGGGCGTCGGACGCCGCACCACGTCATACGCAAAGGCGAGGGCCGGAGCCGGTGCGAACGCGCGGTAGCGGTCGAAGAGGTGCCCCGCGAAGAGACCACTGCCCGCGGTCACCTCTGTCACGGCGGTGTCGGCGGCCGTGAGTTCGAGCGATCCCGTGCCGCCCCCGTTCACGAACTCGAGGGGTGTGATGTCGCGGAGCGCGGCGACGATCGCGCCGCGTCGCCCCCGCAACTCCGCGATCGACCGACCCTGCATCCACCGAATGACCCCGTCGCCGCGGCCGTCGTGGTCGGGCTGCCCGGCGATCTGGGCTTCGTACATCATGAGCCCGACGAGGTCGAAGCCGGGCCGCATCGCGATCGTGCGAGCGAACTCCCGCACCTCGGCGACGGTGTGCAGGGGCGACCGGCGCACACCGATGTGCCCGAGCGCGGGTGCTCGCCACGAGGCATCCGCATCGATCGCAACCCGGATCCGCGGGCGCTTTCCGGCGGGGGCGACGGCATCGACCAGATCGAGCTGCGCGGGATCGTCGACCATGAGGGTCACACGGGACGTCAGCTGGTCATCGGACGCGAGTCGAGCAAGGCTCGCACGGTCGGCGCTCGGGTACCCCATCACGACGTCGTCGTGCGTCTCCGCGAGCCAGAGTGCTTCGGCGAGGGTGAACGCCAGGATGCCTCGGTAACCCGGCAGGCGTAGCACCGCGTCGATGACCTCGCGAACGCGCACAGACTTGCTCGCCACGCGGATCGGGGCGCCGCCTGCACGCACGAGCATGTCGAGGGCGTTGTAGCGCAACGCGCCAAGATCGAGGGCGGCGACCGGCGCCGGCAGGTGTGCGGTGGCTGTCGTGAGCCGGGGCCAATACGCCGCCGGCCTGGTCCAGGGCGTGGGATCGCCGACCGGGTCAGGGGGCGTGGGCGCCGTCAGATCGAGCACGCCCCCAGCCTAGGGCCGGGGTCGGCTCCCTTGATCATCGCGTCTGCTGAGCGGACTGTGGCGCCCACGCTCGCGACGACTCGCTTGTTTCGCGGGCCCGACGCAAGATGTGAGAAGTCTCATCTACTCGGCGCGATTTCGGCGTGATTCGGGGGCTTTTCGGGG
>NZ_HG779793.1:0-12068 GCF_000582705.2 Microbacterium sp. C448 | reverse complement strand
GACGTTGCACGGTGCGGTCGCTGACCCGCAGCGCGGCACCGATCTCGGCCGCGATCGACCGATACGGAAACCCCGCGTCTGACCCGACGCGACCGTTCTCGGCTTCCTCGGTCCAGTCCGAAGCGATCGCCTGCGCCTCCGCCAGCGCACGGGCTTCCTCGGCATCCAACCGGGCTTTCGCCGCACGGATCTCGATCAGCCTCGGCAGCACCACATTCATCCGCGCGTCGGCCCGAAGGCCTGCGTTCAGTGCGGATTCGGTCATGACTTCATCATCCGACCAACCACCGACATTGAACCCCCGAAAAGCACCCGGATCAGGCCTTCGCAGATGAGAAGAACATGAGAAAACTGAGACCAAGACGGCGTGCTCGACCTGACGCGACGGGAGCGTGCCGGATCAGCGCGCGACGACGGATGTGAAGTGCTCGACCACCGGGAACGGGTTGTAGAAGTGATGCAGCAGCGTCTTCCAGGACTCGTATTCGCGAGACATCCGGAACCCGTCGGTGTGTGCCTCGACCGAGTCCCATTCGATCAGCAGCAGATAGAGGTTCGGCGACTCGATCGACCGGGACAGAGACACGGACCGACACCCGGGCTGGTCGGCGACGAGCGGTCGGGCCTTCGCAAACGCGGCCTCGAAGTCAGGTTCGCTGCCGGAACGGACGGGAAGGATGGCGTGCTCGAGAATCACGAGGTTAGCTTTGCACGAGCGAGGGCGCTCAGCGCCTGAGCATCCCTTCCCACGCGATCTCGAATGCTTGCTGGCAGCGCGCGATGACCCCCGGGTCGGTGAACGATTCGCCGCGCACGACGACCTGGTAATAGACGACACCGGCGAGAAGATCGAAGCCGGTCGCGGGATCCAGGTCCGGACGCAGGATGCCCCGCTCGATCGCCTCGCGCAGCGCCGCCTCGAGACTCGCCCGGCGTCGTGTGACATGTGTCTGCCAGTACGCCCGCTGCAGGCTGCGGTCGGCCATCGCGAGCGCGATGCGCTGACGGAAGCGCTGTTCGGTGTAGCCCGTGAGCGACTCTCCCTGCTCGAGCGTCAGCGACCCGAGAATCGCGGCCTTGACCGCCGACCCGTCGTCACCAAGAACGATGGGCCGGGGAATCGAGCGCCCCTGGTCGAGTGCCGCCGCGATCAGCTGCGTGAGTGAGGGCCACCGCCGGTACAGTGCCGCCCTGCTGACGCCGGAACCGGCGACGACCCGCCCCACCGTGACCGCATCGCCCGCATCGATGAGCGCGAGCGTGGCATCGAGAATCTGGCGCTCGATGTCTTCATCCCGGGGGCGCCCCGGCCGGCGAGCCGCGCGCTGAGTTGCCGTGGTTGTCACGGTCGAAGTCATCGTCACACCGAAGCCAGGGCCCGCGCTCGCAACCGCGCGATGCTCGCATCTGCGAGACCCGCCTCGCGGACGGGAGCGAGCGGATCGCCGTGACGCTCACGCAGCTCGGTCAGAAGTATCTGCATCGACACGGCCATCCGCTGATCGGTCAGCGCCTCGGTCAGCGCCGCCATCTGCTCGAGATCGAAACCTAGACGCTCGAGCAGCACGCCCATCGTGGGACGCATCCGCTCATTGATGGCGACCATGTTCATACCGGTGCGCGCGTAGTCGGTGACGATGTCGTCGTCGCTCGCGCCGAGACAGAGCAGCAGCATCGCCGCAAGCACACCGGTGCGGTCACGACCCGCGGCGCAGTGGAACGCCGTCGCCCCGGGCGAGAGCGCGATGACCGTGAGCGCCGTTGCGAGCTGAGGCGCCGCCGCCTCGACCATCCGTACGTACATGTGACCCATCGACTCGTGCGAAAAGTCGCGCATGCTCTCGTGGGACATTCCCTCTCCCACATCGGCCATGAGCGGCAGGTGGTGGTAGGCCACGGGCTGGCCGGCGAGCGGGCCGCGACCCGTCAGCGCCACCTCGCCCGTCGAGCGGAGGTCGATCACTGCGGTGACTCCGCTCGCGACGAGCGCGGAAGCATCCGACTCGGTGATCGTCGCGAGGTCGTCGGCACGCACCGCGATGCCGGGGCGCAGCGTTCCCCCCTCGATGGGGATGCCGCCGAGGTCGCGCAGGTTCACGGGGGGACTGAGGGTGATTTCGAACGAGTTCATGTGATTCGCTTTCGGATGAGTGCGCTGCCCTGGTCGATGACCGTGACGAGCACGATGATGCAGATGATGATGGCGCTCAGGTGCCCGTAGTCGTACATGCGCATGGCCGTGGTCAGTTCGAGGCCGATGCCGCCCGCACCGACAAGCCCGAGGATCGTGGCGCCCCGGACGTTGCCCTCGAACAGCAGCAGCGTGTACTGGTATGGAAACCCGGAGAGATGGCGCGGAATTACGAGACCGCTGGACTCGTAAGGAAACGCCGGGTGAACAGTCGGGACGGGCTCAGTACCTGCGAGCTCGGTTGGGTCGCTTCGACAGGCTCAGCGACCGCAAGCGGGGGCTGGTCGCTTCTCGCGGAAGCGGCGACCGCAGCTCGGCTGCAGTTCGACGAGCCAGACGGGCTCAGCGACCGAAAAAGTCCGGTCGGTCACCGAAAAATCAGACGCACAGCCGACATCATGTGAACGCCCAGCGTACTCAGGGGTGCCAAAGCGTACATCGAGGAGTAGCCTGTCAGGCATGACGATGGCGCCAATGAAGGTCCTTGACCCGGATGCCGGGTCTCGTTCGGTGGTTGATCGCGCACTCTCGATCCTGGCCACATTCCAAGGGACGCGCTCGCGCCAGGCCCTCTCCGACATCAGTCGGAACAGCGGCCTGCCGATCGCTACCTGCTACCGCATCGTGCAGCGCCTGACCGAATGGGGCGCCCTCGAGCGGGACACGGATGGCCGCTACCGTGTCGGTTTGCGGCTCTGGGAGGTCGCATCCCGCGCCCCCCGCTCGGTCGGTCTGCAGCGTTACGCGCGACCGTACCTGCTCGACCTCTACGAGACGACAGGATTCGCGACCCACCTCGCGATCCGCGAGGGCGTCGAGCTCGTTTCGATCGAACGCTTCCACAACCCGCGCAAGAACCCGCGCCGCCCCATCATCGGAGACCGTTACCAGATGCACATCAGCGCGATCGGGCAGGTACTGCTCGCCTACGCGCCGCGGCACATCCAGGAAGAGGTGCTCGCGGGCGACCTGCCCGCCTTCACCACGCACACGTACACCGACCGGGACACGCTCGAGCGGGTGCTGGTCGACATTCAGCGGACGGGATACGCCGTGAGCGACCGGCAGACCGATCTCGAGAACGTCGCGGTCGCGGCTCCGGTGCGCGGATTCGACGGATCGGTCATCGCATCGGTGTCGCTGTCGTACCCGCCCGAAACGGGAGACGTACGCGGCATGGTGCACCTGATCCGCCTGACCGCGACCTCGATCTCGCGCACCCTCGCCGCGGCCGGGTACGGCGACGTCGCCAACTGACCCGGGATAGAAGGTCCGGCGGCCTCACCGAGCTCGAACGGAGCTAGACGAAGCCCTCGGGCCGCCGCGGCGTGTACGGCGCCTCGATCCGCGCCACCTCGTCCGCCGTGAGTTCGACATCGAGCGCCGCGACCGCGTCCGACAGGTGATTCGGCTTCGTCGCCCCGATGATGGGCGCCGACACGGCCGGCTTCGTGAACTGCCAGGCCATGGCGACCTGGGCACGCGAGATTCCGCGTTCGTCGGCGATCGACCCCACGGCATCCGAGATCGCACGATCGGATGTCTCGTCTTGGCGATACAGCTTTGCGCCCGTCTCATCGAGACCGAGCCGCTCACTCGCAGCCCCGTATGGCCGCGACAGGCGCCCCCGCGCGAGGGGGCTGTAGCTGAGCACCCCGACCCCGGTCGCGGAGCAGAACGGATGCATCTCGCGCTCTTCTTCGCGCATGATCGGGTTGTACTGATCCTGCATCGATACGAAGGGCGTCCAGCCGCCCAGCTCCGCGACGTGCTGCATCCGCGCGAACTGCCAGGCCCACATCGAAGATGCCCCGATGTAGCGCACCTTTCCCGCGCGCACCACGTCGTGCAGCGCCAGCATGGTCTCTTCGATCGGCGTGTGGGGGTCGTAGCGGTGGATCTGGTACAGGTCGATGTAGTCGGTGCCGAGCCGCTGCAGCGAAGCATCCACCTGCGTCATGATCGCCCCGCGTGACAGACCTCGATCGTTCGGACCCGACCCCATCGGCATCGCGAGCTTGGTCGCGATCAACACCTGGTCGCGCGTCGCGAATTCGCGCAGCATCCGTCCGCTGATGACCTCACTCGAGCCGAGCGAATAAACGTTCGCGGTGTCGAACGTGGTGATGCCGGCCTCGACGGCGGCGCGGAAGAACGGGCGCGACGCGTCTTCGTCGAGCGACCAGCCGTGCCCGCCCCGACCGGGTTCGCCGTAGCTCATGCACCCCAGCACGAGACGCGAGATCGTGAGTCCGCTCTCGCCGAGCTTCGTGTAATTCACAACTGCCTCCTGATGCAGGGACGGGACGGATGCTTCGGCGCGGACGATCCGCTCAGCGCGTGAACGCCGACAGACCCGTGATCGAGCGCCCGACGATGAGGGAGTTCATCTCGTGCGTGCCCTCGTACGTGTAGACCGCCTCGGCGTCGGTGAAATACCGGGCCAGGTCGTTGTCGACACGGATGCCCTCGGCACCCGCGATCTCGCGACCGAGCGCCACGGTCTCGCGCACACGATCGGCGGCCCAGGTCTTCGCCAGCGCGGCGACGGTCTCGGTGAGCTCGCCTCGCATCTTCAGGTCGGTCAGGCGAACGGCGAACGACAGGGTCGCCGTGGCGTTGCCGAGCATCCGCGTGAGTTTCTCCTGAATGAGCTGGAACCCCGCGATGGGGCGGCCGAACTGCTGTCGACCCAGGGCGTACCGCAGAGCGGCCTCGTAGGCGCCGATCTGCATGCCGGCGGCGTTCCAGCCGATCACGTAGCGCAGCTGCGCGAGGATCGCCGAGACATCCCGGAACGAGTCGATGCGCTGCAGACGCTCGGACTCGGGAACGACCACGTCGTCGAGCGTGATGTCGCCGTTTCGCACCATGCGGAGCGCGATCTTGCCGCGGATGTCGGTCACGCCGACGCCCGGAGCGTCACGCGGCACGAGGAACGCCTTCGCCGCGCCATCCGCCGCGTCCTTCGCGATCACGAGGATGACGTCCGAGAGTGCGGCGTTGCCGATCCACCGCTTGTGGCCGGTGATGCGCCACGAATCGCCCTCGCGGGTCGCGATGGTCTGCATCCCGGCCGCGACGTCCGAGCCGTGGTCGGGTTCGGTCAGCGCGAAGCATCCGGTCAGCTCGAACGAGGGGATGCGCGGATCGAGCCGCGCAACCTGTTCGGGGCTGCCGCCCTCGCGCACCACGGTGCGGAACATGCCGACCTGCCCGCCGTAGATGGTCGCGATGGATGCATCGAAGCGCTGGAACTCGAAGTGCTTGAACCCGACGTAGTACGGGTTCGGGGCACCGTTCTCGTCGAGCAGCTCGGGGTCGTCCTCGAGGTTCAGGGCCGCGAGTTCGGTGCGCAGGTGCGCGGGGGATTCGGCGGTCTCCCACCAGTCGGCCAGGTGCGGGCGGGCGCGCTCCTCGAGCAGATCGCGCAGGGCCTGCAGCTTCGCGAGTTCACGCTCCGACAGCAAGTCGGCCGCGTAGCCGAGCAGGTCGGTCGGTGCCGCGCCCCGAACCGGTGCATCCATCAGATATCACCCATCAAATATCACCCATCAGTTACTGCTCATCAATCAAGGCCGAGGAGCCGAACGGCATTGTCTTTCACGATCGCCTGGCGTGCCGCATCGGGAAGCTCGAGCGCATCGAAGTCCTTCAGCCACCGGTCGGGTGTGAGTGCCGGCAGATCCGAACCGAACAGCGTCTTCGCGTTGAGGTACGTGCGGGCCGCACGCACCAGCGAGGGCGCGAAGTACTTCGCCGACCAGCCCGACAACTCGATCCAGACGTTGCCCTTGTGCGTTGCGACGGAGAGCTGCTCGTCTTGCCAGGGCACACTCGGGTGGGCCATCACGACCTGCAGATCCGGATGACGGGCGGCGACGTCGTCCAGCAGCATCGGGTTGGACAGGCCGAGCCGGAACCCGAACCCGCCCGGCAACTGGGCACCGGCGCCGGTCTGGCCGGTGTGCACGACAATCGGCAGGCCCAGCTCTTCAATCGCGCCGAACAGCGGTGTGTAGGCGGGGTCGGACGGATCGAACGCCTGCACGGTGGGGTGGAACTTGAACCCGCGCACGCCGATCGACGCTTGCCGGCGTGCCTCGTCGACCGCGGCCTCGCCCTGGAGCGGATCGACGCTGCCGAAGGGGATGAGCACGTCGGCGTTGCGAGCAGCGCCCTCGACGATCTCGTCGACGCTGTTGGGCGCGTGATCGAGATTCGTGGTCGCGTCGACCGTGAACACGACCGCGCCCATCTGCCGCTCGCGATAGTAGGCCGCGGTGGCGTCGACATCCCGAGGCTTCTCATTGCTCTTGAAGTACTTCGCGAGGGCCTCGGTGAGCGCCGGCGGCGACGCCGTGCGTCCGGTCGAATCGATCGAGACGTGCACGTGCATGTCGATCGCGGTCAGCGGCGCGGGGTCGAATCCGGGGATCTTGCTCATACGTTTGCCTCCTGCAGTTCGCGCAGCGCGTCCTCTTTCACGCGAGCAAGCTCCACCTTGCCCGTGATCGAGCGGCCGAGCGTCTCGCGCACGAAGAGGTGCCGCGGTTTCTTGAATCCGGCCAGTCGCGATGCGACGAACTCGAGCAGTTCGGAGCTGTCGATCTCGGCGCCCTCGGCTGGTGCGACCATCGCGCTGACGGCCTCACCGAATCGCGGATGCGGCAGGCCGAATACGATCGCATCGCCGACACTCGGATGCTCGAGCAGCACCTCTTCGACCTCGGTCGGGAACACCTTCTCACCGCCGGTGTTCACCACGGCCGAGAGGCGCCCGAGCAGGTCGATCGTGCCGTCGCCGTTCGAGCGCGCCCAGTCACCGGGCACGACGTAGCGGTGCCCGCGGATCTGCAGGAACGTCTTGGCGGTCTTCTCGGGATCGCCGTAGTAGCCCTTGGGCAGTACACCGCGATAGCCGAGGATGCCGAGGGCACCGGCCTCGAGCGAGATCTCGTTGTAGTCCTCGTCGAGCAGCACGGCACCGGGCGTCAGCACGAGCCGCGCGGGCAGGTCATCGACGCTCTTCGTGATGCCGAACGCGTACGGTCCGCCCTCGCTGGACGCGAGCAGATCGATGATCTCGAGGTCGCCGAGCGAGTGCAGCCGCCGCTTCACCTCGTCGCTGAACCGCATGCCCGATGAGAAGATCCACTTCACGTGGGGGAGTCCATCGTGCTGTTCGGCCTTCTCGGCGAGGGGAAGCGCGAGGGCGTCGCCCGCGACGATGAGCCGCGTCGCCCCGTTCTCGGACATGAGGCGATAGGCCTCTTCGAGGTCCATGCTCGGGTGCGCGTGCAACACGACCGTGCCGCCGAGCGACAGGGTGCCCATCGTCATCGACTGCGCCGTGCCGTGCAGCATCGGACTCATCGGGAGCGTGACGACCTTCGGTGTCGCCGGGTCGATCGCGATCTCGATGGCACGGGCAAGCGTCTCGGGCGGCTCGATTCCGGTCACGGCCCAGGTGGACTGCCGGCGTGCCTCGAGCAGGGTGTCGAGGTCCCATTCGACGGCCTTCGGGGCGCCGGTCGTGCCGCCGGTGTAAAGACGCAGCACCGCACCCGCGGGCGCCTCGGCCGGCATGGATCCGCCCGCCGCGACGATGTCGTCGTAACGCACGGCACCCGGAACCGAGGTGACGTCGAAGCGAACGTCCGGATCGGTGTCTGTGTCGTCGACGATCACGATCGGGATGTCGAGCCCCGCGGCGGCCTCGGCGGCGATGGCGCCGAACGACGCGGGGGCGAAGAGCACCTTCGAGTCCGAATCCACCAGCAGCGCCCGCACCTCGCTGGCGTTGTAGCGGTAGTTCAGGGCTACCGGCGCGACACCGGTGGCGAGGCACGCCCAGGTGAAGGTGAGGTACTCGGGCCGATTGTAGAGCAGCGTCGCCGCGGCATCCCCGGTCTGCAGACCGCACTCGTCGATGAGGTAGCGCGCGATGCCGCCGGACTCGTCAGCGAACTGCCCCCAGGTCATGTCACCGTCGCGCGTGATGATCGCCGTGCGCTCCGGTACCTCGCGCGCAATGCCCTGCCAGAGGTCGGAGTAGTGGATACGGATCATCGCCGGATCACCCCTCCGTGCGTGAGGGTGGACCGGATGTCTGCGCCTGAGCGGCGAACCGCGCCTGCCAGCTGGCGTCGATGCCCGCGGCGCTCCAGCCGCCGTCCGCATAGTCGACGTCCAGCACGGCGGGGTGCGAGTAGAGGGTGAGGCGGTCGCCGCCGATGCCGATCGCCTGACCGGTGACCGACTGCGACTTCTCGGAGGCGAGCCAGACGATGAGCGGGGCGACGTCCTCGGGACTGCCGAGCCCCTTGTCACGGCGGATCTCGCGCGGGATGGGTTCGCCGGCAAGATATCGCTCGTACAGCTCCGTGTAGGCCGGGATCGTGCCCGTCATCGGCGACATCGCGATCGGGATGACGGCGTTCGCGGTGATGTCGGCGCGAGCGAGTTCGAGCGACCAGGTGCGTGCCATCGCGACGAGCCCGGCCTTGACCGCGGCGTAGTTGGTCTGACCGAACGAACCGAACTGCCCGGCGGGCGAGCCGATCACGATGATTCGTCCGCCCTCGCCCTGCTCGCGCATCCGGATCGCGGCGGCGCGCCCCGTCGTGAACGTGCCGCGCAGGTGAGTCGCCACAACGGCGTCGAAGTCGTCGTCCGACATCTTCCACAGCACACGGTCACGCAGGACGCCCGCGTTCGCGACGAGGATGTCGAGCCGGCCGAACGCGTTCACGGCATCATCGACCAGCTGCTGGGCCGTCTCGGCCGAACCGACCGGTGCGACCGATGCGATGGCCCGGCCGCCGCGACCCTCGATCTCGGTCACGGCGTCGGCGGCGGATTCCGCATCGACGTCGTTGACGACGACGGCGGCACCCGCATCGGCCAGGGCGATCGCGTAGGCGCGGCCGAGGCTACGGCCCGCCCCCGTGACGATGGCGACCCGCCCGTCGAGACGGATGTCTTCGGACTGTGTGCCGGTGGCGTCCGTGCCGGCGCTCACTTGTAGTGCCTCAGGACGAGCTCGGCCGCGACGGCCGGTTTAGTCGCGCCCTCGACCTCGAAGACGAGCGCCAGGGTCACCTGCCATCCGCCGGGGATCTCTTCCACCTTCGCGACGGTCCCACGTACGCGGATGCTCGCGCCCGAGGGCACAGCATTCGGGAACCGGATCTTGTTGAAGCCGTAGACGATGCCCGTCGACGTGCCCGACACCTTGTAGATCTCGCGGAGGTGGGGAACGACCATGCTGAGCGTCAGCATCCCGTGCGCGATGCGCCCGCCGAACGGCGACTTGGCGGCGGCCTCGGCGTCGACGTGAATCGGGTTGTCGTCTCCCGAGAGTTGCGCGTACAGGTCGATGTCTTCTTGCGGGATCGCGCGCCAGGTCGACGGGCCGAACGCGCGGCCCTCGATGGAGCCGACCTCGTCGATCGTCGTGAACACGTGCAGCTGCTCCGAATCAGCGGGAGTGCTGGCGGGCGCGGGGGAATTCTCGGTCATACGGGCTTCCTTGCCTGATCTGCTCGGCCTGATCGGGTACACCTGATCGGTACCTTCGCCATCCTGCCGTGTGACAGACACCCTGAGACGCAGCTTTTCGAACAGTGAAACCGCGGCCGCGACCCCCGACGGCCCTATGCGACATTGCTTCCGGCCCCCGGCGCGGTGGGCCAGCGCTTAGATCAGCGGATACAGAGGAGTTTCACGCATGTCTGTCACGGTGTCCAGCACGCCCGAAGTCGATTCCCACGAGATCATCGACGCCGTCGAGTACTACTTCCAGAACGAGTGGACGGACGGCCTTCCCGTTGTTCCCGTCACCGAGTCCTACCTCGCGGAGTTCCTCGCGACGGTCGACCGGGATCCTTCCGAGGTTCTCTTCACCGTCACGCACCTGAACCGCAGCATCACGGTGCGCCTCGCCGCCCTCAACGCCGCGCTCGCGGGCTGCAAGCCCGAGTACCTGCCCACCGTGATCGCCGCGTGGGAATCGGTGGCGAAAGAGCCGCACCCCGCCCGCGGCATCTGGCAGTCGACCACGGGCACGGCGCCCTTCCTGCTCGTCAACGGCCCGGCGCGAACCGAGCTCGAGATCAACAGCCGCGGAAACATCTTCGGTGGCGGGTTCCGCGCCAACGCCACGATCGGCCGCGCCATCCGCCTCGGGCTGATCAACGTCTTCGGTCTCAACCCGCACGGGCTCGATCAGGCCACGCAGGGCAACCCCTCGAAGGTCACGGCCGTCATCGCCGAGAACGAGGAGCAGAGCCCGTGGCCCTCGTTCGCCGTCGAGAACGGATTCACCGAGGGCGACAGTGTCGCAACAATGTTCGTCATCCGCTCCGTCGTGCACATCGAGGCGCGTCACACGATGATTCCCGAGCAGCTGGCCCTCGACTTCGTCGACACGATCTGCCGGACCGGCGCGCTCATCCACGAGTACACCTCGACGCTGCTCGTGCTCGTGCCCGAGCACGCCGAGCTGTTCGCGAACGCGGGGTGGAGCAAGGAAGACCTCCGCACCTTCATCTACGAAAACGCGGTGCGCGATCGCGCCGACCTGGTGAAGGTCGGCAAAGAGGCCCTATCGAACAAGACGCGGTGGCGCCTGCCCGCCGATCACCCGGACTCGACGCCCGACACGGCGAGCAAGGGTGACACACCCGACCGGGTGCGGTTGCTCAGCCATCCGACCAACGTCCAGATCGTCGTCGCGGGAGCGGACAACGCCGGCGTTTCGGCCGTCGTCGAGATCTTCACGCTCAACCCGCCGCGCGCCATCCCGTTTTCGTCGACCAAGATCGACGTATAGCGCGGAGCCCGCCGAGCGGGCCACATGCACGACGATGCCCGTAAGCGGGCGCGAGGAGGAGCGATGCAGCTCACCGATGAAGAGCTCGGAATGCGCGACGGTGCCGAAGGCGCCGCAGTCGCAGCCGCGATGGATCTGCTGATCCGGTACGGCGAGGCGCTCGGGGCGGAGCGCCTCGTCGACACCCGCAATGTCGCCGGCACGATGACGCAGCCGTCACCCGCGAAGGCACAGCTGGTGCGCGAGGGCGGCTGGGCCAAGGCCTACGCCGTCATCAACCTCGATTGCGACGACGACATCGAGATCCCGCGCATGAAGGTGCCGACCTGCCAGCTGCAGCACGGCTTCTCCGACGATGCCGAGGGACTCACGGCCTATTCGCCGCAGTCGATCGAACTGCAGACGGATGCCGAGAACTACTACTCCGAGCGCGGCGTCAACATCCTGGCGACCTGCACGCCATACCAGGTGGGTAATCTGCCGGTGCGTGGCGAGCACGTCGCGTGGATGGAGTCATCCGCCGTCGTCTACGCCAACTCGGTACTCGGTGCCCGCACCAACTGCGAGGGGGGTGCTTCGACGGGCGCCGCCGGGCTCACCGGCAAAATCCCGTACTGGGGCAACCACATCACCGAGAACCGGTACGCGACGCACCTGCTGCAGGCCGACGCGCGCATCGATACGTTCCAGGAGTGGGGCATGTTCGGCTATTTCGTGGGCGAGCACGTGCAAGAAGCGCGTCCGGCGATTGTCGGATCGTTCGCGCAACCCGACCTCGCCGACCTCAAGCACTTCGGTGCGGCGACCGCGACGTCCGGCGGTGTCGAGATCTTCCATATTCCGGGCATCACTCCCGAGGCGCCGACGCTCGAGGCCGCCTTCGGCGGGGGAGCGATCCCCGAGCCGATCCGCTACGGCGAGGCCGAACGTCGCTGGGTGTACGACACCCTCAACGCGCAGGGTGAGAGCGACGAGGTCGACTTCATCCTGCTCGGCTGCCCGCACGCGTCGCTCGACCAGGTCGCCCTCGTCGCCCACCTG
>NZ_HG779792.1:0-260 GCF_000582705.2 Microbacterium sp. C448 | reverse complement strand
CCGTTCTCGACGGCCTGGAGGCGACGCGGCGGATCGTGGCGGATCCCGACAGCTCGGCGGCCGTCCTCATCGTCACCACGTTCGATCGTGACGACTACCTGTTCCAGGCCCTCGCTGCGGGAGCGAGCGGATTCCTGCTGAAGAACGCGGGACCCGAAGACCTCGTCGCGGCGGTCCGCGTCGTGGCATCCGGTGACGCCCTGCTCGCGCCCGAAGTGACGCGGCGGGTCATCGCCCGGTTCGCGGGCGAACCCGAACAC
>NZ_HG779791.1:0-3147 GCF_000582705.2 Microbacterium sp. C448 | reverse complement strand
GGAGCGGCAGAGAACTCGGGGCGCTTCAGTGGCCGCCCGCTGGGGAAAGATTCCCGCGATATGTCGGTGTTCACCGACACCGATGGCTCCGCCTACGTGAGCACCGCAACCAACACCAACGCGGATATCGCGATTATCAAGCTCAACAGCTCCTGGACTGCACCCGACACCCTGGTCGCGACCGCCTTCCAGGGGCAAGGCCGCGAAACACCTCAGATCACCCGCAACGGAGACACCTACTACTTCTTCAGTTCCAAGGCATCCGGGTGGCTGCCCAGCCAGGCGAACTATGCGTCCGCCGGGTCCCTTGCCGGACCCTGGACCGACCTGCGGGAGCTCGGAAACGCCGCCACCTACGGCACGCAATCCACCGGTGTCTCCGAGTTCGGTGAGAACAGCTATGCACTGTACGGGTGGCGGTGGGGTGCCAACTGGACGCCCGCGGAAAGCACAGGCAACTACCCGCGCCTGCTGCCGGTGAGCTTCAACGCCGGCTTCGCGTCGATGGAGTATTACAGCACCGTCGAGTACTACCCAGGCACGGGACTCGTCCCGGTGCAGTCCGGACGCCTCGTGTCCCTGAACAAGCCGGTGAGTGTTTCCGTTGATGGAGCATCCGCCAACAACAACCAGGGCGTCATCACCGACGGCGCAGACCTTGCCGCCTCCGGGTTCTTCCGCTCGGGCAATGAAGGCGCCGCCAACGCGTACCCGTACGATGCGGTCATCGACCTCGGCACGGCGCACCGCCTCACCGAGATCGATACGACCACGTTCCTGTACAACGGGTCCGAGGCGGCGTACAAGTACACGATTTCCGGTTCGCTGGACGGCTCCGACTTCACAAAGCTCGTCGACCAGACCAACAACACCCGTCCTGGATACCTGATTGACAAGGTCAACAGCACAGCGTCCTACCGGTACGTGAAACTCACCGTCACCGGTGTGACCAAGATCAAAGACGGCGGCAGTGTCACCGGCTGGGGTGACGGACTGTACGAGGTCGCCGTGTTCGGCACGCCCGTCTCCACCCCGGTCCCCAGTGTCCCCGCGGGCCGCTACTACGCCGCGCAGACCATCGAGCTGACCAGCAGCGACCAGGGCGCCGAGATTCACTACACACTGGACGGGTCTACTCCCACCGCCTCGAGCACGGAGTACACCGCACCGATCCAGCTCACCGAACTCGGGGACTACACCCTGAAGGCGGTTGCGATCAGCGACGGCACGGTCAGTGAGGTCCTGACCGCTGCGTACTCCATCCTGTCTGGGGACAGCCCGGTGAGTGTGGCCGAGACCCCCGCGTACGCGGTCGTGCCCGGTCAGACGCCAGACCTTCCCGCAACGATCAAGGTCAATACCGCATCCGGCGGGGTCGTGGACGCGCCGGTCACGTGGGAGCTGGACGGGATGACCTTCACTAAGCCGTACAAGTCGTACACGATCTACGGCACCGTCGATGGACTCCCGGGCTACGCCACCGGCAGCATCGAGACGCTCGCGACTCAGACCATCTACTACGTGGACTCGGGCACCGCTACAGGTTCATCGAATTCCTATCTGGGCGCGAAGTGGCTGCGCGGCGCCGACCTGCTCAACAGCGCGTCAGATCGGGCGAAGACAAACTCCACTACCTGGGGCTATTCCGGACAGGACGGTGTGGTTACTGAAGCCGGCGCCAAGGAGGTCAACGGTCTCTATGGGAAGAACAACGCCGGGAACAACGTCGACTACGCGTTGACCCTGCCCGCGGGCACATACACGGCCGCCTTTGGAATCTACGAGTGGTGGGACGCCCCAGACCGCCAAGTGCGGGCGACCCTCGTCGACTCTCAGGGTCGCAGCATCGCCATCGCAGAGAGTACCGCCGGCGCGATCAACAAGAACAACCGGTCCACCTCTCTTTCGGGCACCTTCACCGTCCCCGCGGATGGGGCTGGCGCGGTCACCCTTCGGTTCACGAACGTGGGCTGGCAGGGCGCGACCGTGACGTGGTTCGGAATCGCCAAGGGCGCGCAGACGCTTGACCTGACCCCGGACACGGTGACTGCGCCGGTGATATCGCCGACCGCCGCCACGATCTACGGCACCGCACAGCAGATCTCGATCAGCGCCGCGAACGGCACAGTCGTCTACTACACCACCGACGGCAGCACTCCCTCGCGAGTGAACGGCACGAAGTATTCTGCACCGTTCACTCTCTCCGCTTCGGCCACAGTGAGCGCCGTCGCAATCACGAACGGAGTGCCCAGCCCCATTACCGCAGCGGACTACACGATCGTGGTCCAGGACGGCGATTACACGTCCGTGCCGGTAGGTGCTCCGTGGTTTGACACGGACCGCAACAGCATCCAGGCGCACGGTGGCGGCTTCCTCGAGCACGACGGCTACTACTACTGGGTCGGCGAGGACAAGTCGCACAACTCGGCGTCCTTCAACGGTGTCAATCTTTACCGTTCGCAGGACCTGCTGAACTGGGAGTTCATCACCCAGATCCTCAAGCCTGAGGCGGCGGGGCTGGACTGTAACGTCAAGGGCGCGGCAACCTGCAAGGTCGAGCGACCGAAGCTGCTGTACAACGAGTCGACCGACACGTTCGTGCTGTGGGGCCACTGGGAGACCGCTGACTCGTACTCGGCATCCGAGGTGGTCGTCGCGACCTCCTCGACCATCGACGGGGACTACGCGGTCTCCTACCACGGGCGGCCCGGAGAAGGCGTGGTGTGGGATCTTGAGCAGGAGCATGCCATCGACGCGACCGTCACAGCGGGCACTTACCCCGACTTCGCAGCAGCCGAAGCCGCGTATCGGGCCGCCGGGAACACGCCCAATGGGCACCAGTCCCGCGACTTCACGGTCTACGTTGACGCCGAGGACAAGGGATGGCTCATCTCCGCGGAGGCGCACGAGCAGCTGCGGATTTACCCCCTCACCGCGGCCTACACCGAGACGGACTACGAGAACTCCTACCCGCTGTTCAACGGCCAGAGCCGGGAGGCAGCGGCGATCACCCAGGTCGACGGGGTTTACTACCTGTTCACGTCCGGGCAGTCGGGCTGGTACGCGAATCAGCTGAAGTACGCGTACACCACCGATCTGAGCGACCCGGACAGCTGGTCGGAGAACATCAAGGGACTGCTGCACGAG
>NZ_HG779790.1:0-414 GCF_000582705.2 Microbacterium sp. C448 | reverse complement strand
CGCGAAAGACTTCGGCGTTCACCCGATGACTCTGCAGAAGTGGCTGCAACGTGCTGCGGTCGACGACGGTTCCATGCCCGGTCAGTCGCGAACCGAGGGCGCCGAGCTGCGCGAAGCGCGGAAGCGAATCCGGCTCCTCGAGCAAGAGAACGAGGTCCTCCGGCGGGCTGCGGCGTATTTGTCGCAGGCGAATCTGCCGGGAAAAGGCTCTACCCGCTCGTGAGTGAGCTCGCCGCCGCAGGGATCCCTGTGACGGTGACGTGTCGGGTGCTCAAGCTCTCTCGCCAGCCCTACTACCGGTGGCTGGCCGCTCCCATCTTGCCCAGCGAGGTGGTGGAGGCGTATCGCGCGAACGCGTTGTTCGACGCGCACAAGGACGACCCGGAGTTCGGGCACCGGCTCCTCGCCGACGAG
>NZ_HG779789.1:0-4840 GCF_000582705.2 Microbacterium sp. C448 | reverse complement strand
ATGCGGCATCAAACCTGGGGCGCTTCACCACCGCAATAGAGAACGGGGACATCCGAACCAAGACCTATCTTAGTATGTAAGCATGCATGCAGATACTAATATAGATCGGTTGCAGTCGGATGGCCCGTTCGTTGAGGTGGCGGTGGAGGTGTTCCGGTTGCTCGCAGATGCGACACGGATTCGCATCGTCCTCGCCCTCCAAGAGGGGGAACTGTCGGTGAGCGCTCTCGCCGAGCTCGTGGACCGCAGCCCTGCGGCCGTGTCGCAGCATCTCGCGAACTTGCGGTGGGGGAAGATCGTGCGGGTTCGCCAGGACGGCAACCGGATGTTCTACCGGCTCACGGACGAGCGCGCGCAGCGCCTGGTCACCGAAGCGATTCTGCAAGCGGAACATGCTGTCGAAGACACCCCTCGGCACCACTCATGATCCAGGTTCTTCGCAACCGGACGTACCGGTCGCTGTTTTCCGCGCAGGTGATCGCACTGGTCGGCACGGGGCTGCTCACCGTCGCACTTGGTTTGCTGGCGTTCGATCTGGCCGGCGCGGCAGCGGGATCGGTGTTGGGGACCGCGTTGACGATCAAGATGGTCGCGTACGTGGGCGTCGCACCGCTGATCGGCGCGGTCGTGGACCGGCTCCCGAAGAAGGCCGTCCTCGTCAGTGCCGACGCGATCCGGCTGTTGATCGCAGCGATGCTGCCGTTCGTGACAGAGACATGGCAGATCTATGTGCTGGTGTTCGTGCTGCAGTCCGCATCCGCGACATTCACGCCCGCGTTTCAGTCGCTGATCCCTTCAGTGCTCCCCGAACCACGCGACTACACTCGAGCGCTGGCCCTCTCCCGCCTCGCGTACGACCTCGAAGCATTGCTGAGCCCTCTCCTCGCCGCGGTCCTCTTGACCGTGATCAGCTACAACAACCTGTTCCTGGGCACTGCCGTCGGCTTCGCCGCATCAGCCGCGCTAGTAGTGACGACCAGACTCCCGGCGCTGTCACACGATCAGCCGGCATCCTCGTTCTGGCAGCGCCTATCGACCGGGATGCGGGTATTCGCCCGCTCGCCCAGCCTGCGGTTTCTGATGCTCACCAACATCGTCGTCGCGGCCGGCACCGCGCTCGTTCTGGTGAACTCCGTCGTCTACGCCAAGGGCGTGTTCGGTTTCGACGACGCAGCCCTCGCCGTCGCCCTCGGCGCTTACGGCGTCGGCTCACTGGTAGTGGCGTTGAACATACCCTGGGTCGTCGAGCGGATCGGAGTGACCCGCACCATGCTTACCGGCACGGCCGTGGTGGCAAGCGGGCTTGTTGCGGCGATCGGTGTCACGATCATCGCCGTCGACACAGGTACCGGGTGGTGGGCACTGCTGATCGTCTGGCTGATACTCGGCGCCGGAACCTCACTGATCAACACGCCCTCCTCAAGGCTGCTCGCGGAAGCCTCCACGCCAACGAACCGGAACCTCGTCTACACCGCCCAATTTGCGCTATCCCACGCCTGCTTCCTCATCACCTACCCGCTCGCCGGATGGCTGGGCGCCACAAGCCTTCCCGCCGCCGCCGAAGCCCTTGCGGGCGTCGGCGTCCTCGGCACAATCGCTGCGCTCCTCCTCCACCGCCGCCAAACCCCGCCCGCAGACATCGATCACCTCACGACAACGACCTGAAGAACCCACGAAACGCGCGATGGCCGCGGTGGCTTCCACTGAGATCTACCGCCGGCTTCCTCTCCGCCAAGGACGTAGGGCATCTACTGCGCAGCAGTCAAGGCGGTCATAGAAGAGTCGGCTGCCGACGGAATTGGCTAGAGAACCCGCCACATCGCTGGTGGGACGATCAGCGGGCGGCATATTCAGTGGTTGCGGACATGCACCAGAGACCGCGATTCGACCCAGATCGTGTACCCGCAAGCGCGGCGAGGGGTCACATACAGGAGCGTTTGGCGGTGCGTCAGCCGTGGCCGATGTTGAGCGCGGCGAGTTGGTCGGAGGTGCCGCGCGCGATTAGGCGCAATTCCTCATCGCTTTCCTCGGTGCTCCAATCCACGAACGCGCAGCAGCGCCGTTCGACCGCGACGAGGTCTCGCAGGCGCAAGATTGAGTCCTCGACTTTCGCGTAGTGAACGGTGAGTTGTGTGTCGGTGCGTTCGGAGGACTGCGCGTAGTCGGCGTCGAAGGCCTGCCACTTCTCAACCTGCGCCTTGGCCTCGGCGATGGTGGGCAGAGTGCACGCGATCGGAGCTTCGTTGAAGGGGCCGTTGTGTGTCATCGAACCGTCGCCTCTACCTCTTCGTTGTCGAGGTCCTCGAGGACTTCGAACGGGGACTCCACATCGCCGCGCCACGCCTCGATGCCTTCACGGATTGCGAGTACCGCCACGACGAGGGCGGCAACGGAGTCGGCCCACCACCAACCGAACAGGCTGTTGAGGGCGAGGCCGATGAAGACTGCCCCTGAGAGGTAGACGCAGAGGATGAGCTGCCTAGCGTCAGCCATGACGCTCTTGGAATCCAGCTCTCGACCGGTGCGCACCTCGAACCAGGCAAGCAGCGGCATGATGACCAGGCTGAGTGCCGTGATCCCGAGCCCGAATGGGCTGTGCGCGGGCCCCTCCACCCGAATAAGGCTCAGGACAGCATCGATTGAGACGTAGGCGGCGAGGGCGAAGAAAGCGAGGCCGATCACCCGCACCGTAACTTTCTCCCAGCGCTCCGGATCTTTCCGCGTGAACTGCCATGCGATCGCGGCCGCAGACAGCACTTCCACGATGGAATCAAGGCCAAACCCGATCAGGGCCGCGGAGGATGCGACAGTACCTGCCCACACCGCCACGATGGCTTCGATCACGTTGTACGTGATCGTAAACCCCACGATGAAACGGACGCGACGGTGCAGCCTAGAGCGACGTTCAGCGGTCAGGGATGTGCTCATGCGTTCACTGCCGTTCCGCAGCATCCAGGGACGCTGCACGATTCATCGACGCACGGGGCGTTCTCGTCAACAGATAGCGTCACATCCACGAGAGCGGTGAGAGCGGCCGCCAAGTGAGGGTCGGCGATTTCGTATCGCGTCTGCCGGCCCTCCGGCTCTGCCACGACAATCCCGCAGTCCCGCAGACAGGTCAGGTGGTTAGAGACATTCGACCGGGATAGATCCAACGATCGCGAGAGCACGGCCGGGTAGCTCGACCCGCCGAGCAGCGTCATCAGGATTCGAGAGCGGGTCGGATCGGCCATCGCTCGACCGAGACGGTTCATCACATCGATACGAGAAGCTATAGTCAGCATTTGATGACTATACAGTGAGCAATGACCAATTGGAAGCTTGGAGAATGAACGACATGCGCTCAAGGGTGGAATGGCTGGAACGATACCAGGTCGCGCTTTACCTCATCGCCCTTCTCGTCGGAGCGGGAGTCGGCCTGCTGGTCCCTGGTGTCGCGCACCCGGCCGAGGGCGCGATCAACCCTGTGCTCGGGCCACTGCTCTACGCGACATTCCTCGGAGTGCCGTTCGCAAAGATAGGCCAGGCTTTCCGCGACTGGCGCTTCCTGATCACGGTGCTCGTGGTGAACTTCGCCCTCGTTCCGGTGGTCGTGTTCCTCCTGTCGCGCATCGTCGCACACGATCAAGTCCTGCTGGTCGGTGTGCTGTTCGTGTTGCTGACACCATGCGTGGACTACGTCATCGTGTTCACCGGGGTCGCCGGTGGTGCCAGAGACCGGCTCCTCGCCGCAGCACCACTACTGATGCTCGTGCAGATGCTCCTACTCCCGGTCTACCTGTGGCTGTTCGTCGGCAATGAGTTCGTCCGCGCCGTCGACCTTGCCCCGTTCGTCGAAGCTTTCCTACTACTCATCGCGCTACCTCTCATCGCCGCCGGGCTGACCCAGTTTCTCGCAGTCCGCACCCGCGCTGGAAAGGTCCTGCAGGAGATCGTACTGGGGGCGATGGTGCCACTGATGATGCTGACCCTTGCGGTAGTTGTCGTCTCACAAATCGGCGGCGTCTGGCAACAACTCGCTTCGTTGCTCCGGGCCATCCCGGTTTTCTTTTTGTTCGCCGCGGCCATGATCCCCATTGGTGCTGCAGCAGGGAGGATCGCTCGACTTGACGTTGCAGGGCGTCGAGCGATCGTGTTCAGCGGCGCCACGCGCAACTCCCTGGTTGTCCTCCCGCTCGTCCTTGCGCTGCCGGCAATCTTCGACCTTGCCCCGCTCGTCGTCGTCACGCAGACGCTCGTCGAGCTCGTCGCCATGGTTCTCTTCGTCCGACTCATCCCGCGCCTACTCCCGGCCCATGCCTCGGAACGTGCGGACTCCTAACCGCGTTGGACCTGGACGCTCCGACACCTTCCACGACGTCAGCGACTATGCAGTTGCATCAGGCGATCATTACTTGGAAGCGCGTCTTTACCGAAGGCTGCCAAGCACAGGCCACCGAGACTCGCAAGCTGGACGCCCACCGGGACTCCTGCCCCGGAATGACACACCGGTGCCGACGCGTGTGGTTCCGGCAGGCGGACATTCCCGTAAGACCCGCCCGAGAAAATGCCTGGTCAGGGGACGCTAAACGCTACAGCGGATCCGGTGATGAACTGCTCGCCGGGTCCGCTCAGTTTGCTTACTTTCCCGTGTCCCACGCGTGGGTGTTCTTCGTGTGGGCGAGGCGGCAGGAGTCGCTGCCGGTTTCGATGATGTTGCCGCCGAAGGTGAGACGGTCCACGATCGCAGCGCAAAGCCGCGGATCAGTGAGAGTCTTCGTCCAGCCGGAGAACGACGAGGCAGCCTTCGAGTCTAACCCCCAACGGGTTCCTCACGAAGCCGGTCGGACTAGCTCGACTC
>NZ_HG779788.1:0-3585 GCF_000582705.2 Microbacterium sp. C448 | reverse complement strand
CGGCGTGGGTGTGACATCCGAACTGCTCCCGCCATCAGGCCAGACCGGGGTTGGACTGAGAGCGCATCTCGGTTCGTAATTCAGTCCCGCAGGCTCTGCGGGACAGAGTTCACCGCGGGACGGCGCGGCACCGGCCCCGGACCGACCGCGAAGAGACTGAATTGCGAACGACGGAGGCGTCGGAGAGCAACCGGCCCCCAGCGCGGCCGTCGTCGCCGCGGTTCGGTATTCAGTCCCTGCCAATCCCGCCGGACAGATATCCGCGAAACGATGCGGGTCCGCGTGCGACGGGAAGACGACGAGACTGAATTGTGAACGCTAAGCACGCCGCCGAAGCCGTACCAGCCGACCGCCCCTGGGTCAGGAGTCGGCGCCGAGGTCCGAGTCGTCGCCCGTGCCGAGTCCGCTGACGCTACCCACGGGAATCGGTCCGGTGAGCGCCGGGATCACGGTCGTCACGGTCGGAACCGACGCCGAGAGCAGCGTGCCGTCTTCGCGTCGGATGTCCTCGAACTGCTCGATCGTCGGACGCCCCGAGCGCACAGGACCCTGGTCGGCGAGCTCCACCGAGATCTCCTCCCCCGGCGCGATAACGTACTCACGGCCGCGCACCGAGAACGCGACCGGCTCGGCCTCACCCTCGTCCAGACTCAGCGTCAGAGCTTCGCGCGTGAGCGTGACGTTCAGGTGCGCGTCGTGCCAGCGCAGCGTATACGACAGCTCCGGCCAGGACTCGGGCAGGCGCGGATCGAAGGACAACTCGCCGTAGTGGTCGCGCATGCCGCCGAAGCCGCAGACGAGCGCCGTCCACACCCCACCCGCGGACGCCACGTGGACACCGTCGGCGGCGTTGTGATGCAGGTCGCCGAGGTCCACGAAGATCGACTGCTCGAAGTACTCCAGCGCGAGGTCCTGGTATCCGACCTCGGCCGCGAGGATCGCCTGGACAACGGCCGACAGGGTGGAATCCCCGGTGGTCAGCGGGTCGTAGTACTGGAAGTCGGCCAACTTCTCTTCCGCGGAGAAGTGGTTGCCCTGCAGGAACAGCGCGAGCACGACATCGGCCTGCTTGAGCACCTGGAAGCGGTAGATCACGAGCGGGTGGAAGTGCAGCAGCAGCGGGCGGCGATCCGCGGGCGTGTTCTCGAGATCCCAGACCTCGCGCTCGAGGAACAGAGAGTCCTGCGGATGGATGCCGAGCGCTGGGCTGAACGGGATGTGCATCGCCTCGGCCGCGAGATCCCATCCCTCCGCCTCGAGCGGGTCGAGACCGAGACGGTCCACCATCAGACGGTAGGCGTCGGGAGCGTCATGTTCCATCTCGCGCACGGTGCGCGCAGCGAAGCGGAGGTTGAAACGCGCCATCACGTTGGTGAACAGGTTGTCGTTGACGACCGTCGTGTATTCATCGGGGCCGGTGACGCCGTGGATGTGGAACGTCGGGTCACCCTCGCCCTCGCGCCAGAAGCCGAGGGTGGTCCAGAGCCGTGCGGTCTCGACCGCGATATCGATGCCCTCGCGGTACAAGAAGTCGACGTCGCCCGTGCCGCGCACGTACTTCGCCAGGGCATAGGTCACGTCGGCGTTGATGTGGTACTGCGCCGTGCCGGCGGCGTAGTACGCGGATGCCTCTTCGCCGTTGATCGTCCGCCATGGGAAGAGCGCACCGGCCTCGTTGAGCTGGAAGGCTCGGCGGCGCGCGGCGGGCAGCATGAGCGCCCGCATCCGGAGGGCGTTGCGGGCCCACAGCGGAGAGGTGTAGGTGAGGAAGGGCAGGACGTAGATCTCGGTGTCCCAGAAGTAGTGCCCGCTGTATCCGGAACCCGTGACACCCTTGGCCGGGACGCCCTGGCCGTCCGCGCGGGACGCCGCCTGCGCGAGCTGGAACAGACACCAGCGGGTGGCCTGCTGCAGGTCGTCGTGGCCGCCGATGCGCACGTCGGACCGCTTCCAGAACGCATCCATCCACTCCCGCTGGCGCTCGTAGACCGACTCGACGCCCTCGAACTCGGCACGGTCGAGCGTGCGCCGGCAGCGATCGACCAGCTCGCGCGCCGGAACGCCGCGGGACGAGTGATACGACACGAGCTTCGTGACCGTGATGGGCACGCCCTGCTTCGCGTGGACGCGGAAGACGTTCTTCGCGATATCGGGCTCGATGAGGTTGCGCGCCTCGTAGTCGTTCTCGGTCTCGATGAGGTGGTCGGCCGCGACCGCGACCGTCATGCCCGATTCGTTGACCTGGTAACTGAGGGTCGAGCGGACGCCCTCCTGCCAGTACTCCTGGGGCAGCAGGACACGGTCGGCGGCGATGCGCTCGGCCTTGCGCGGGTCGAATCCGGCCGCCTTGGCACGTTTGACGGAGCCGCCGTAGACGTCTTCGCCGTCCTGGCGGTTGATCAGCTGGCACGAGACGGTCACGGGGGCGTCGGCGTTCAGAACCGTCACGGTCAGACGCATCAGCGCCAAGTGCTTCTCGTCGAAGGACACGATGCGGTCGAAGTCGACCTGCACCTGCTTGCCCGAGGGCGTGCACCACACCACGTGACGCCGCAGAAGACCCTCGCGGAAATCAAGCACGCGCTCGTACTCGCGCACGTCCGCGACATCGAGCGAGAGCGGCTCGTCATCGATGTACACGCGCATCACCTTGGCGTCGGGTGCGTTGACGATCGTCTGCCCGACCTCGGCGAAGCCGTAGGCCTGCTCGGCGTGGCGGATCGGCCACGTCTCGTGCAGGCCGTTGATGAACGTACCGTGCTCGTGCGCACGGCGACCCTCGGGCTGATTGCCCCGAAGCCCCAGATAGCCGTTCCCGACCGCAAACAGGGTCTCGGTGACTCCCGTGTCTTCTTCCGAATACGAGGTCTCGATGAGGCGCCACGGGTCGACGGGGAACCGATCGCGATCGATCATGACGGAGAGTGCTCCTTAGCGCGGGTCGAGCAGAGAAGAGAGAGGCAAAACAGGTCAGGGCACGAGTTCGCCGAGGTCGGCGACCACCAGGTGAGCACCGGCCTTCAGCAACTGCTCGGCACCGACGCCGCGGTCGACACCGATGACGAGTCCGAAGCCGCCCGCGGCTGCCGACATGACGCCCGAGATCGCGTCCTCGACGGCCGCAGCGCGCGCGGGCTCGACGCCGACCAGTCGTGCCGCCTCGACGAACACATCGGGCGCGGGCTTGGACGAGAGATTGTCGCGCTCGGCGATGACACCGTCCATGACGACGGGGAATCGGTCCGTGAGCCCGGCGACCTGCAGAACTTCGGTGGCGTTCTTCGAGCTCGAAACGACGGCGATCGGTGTGCCCGCGGCCTGCAACGCGTCGAGAAGACGCACCGAGCCGGGGTAGGCGGTGATGCCTTCGGAACGCAGCACGCCCGAAAACACGACGTTCTTGCGGTTGCCGATGCCGCACACCGTGTCGGCGGTCGGGGGGTCGGACGGATCGCCCCACGGCACCTCGACGTCGCGGCTACGGAGGAGGCTCGCGACCCCGTCGTATCGCTTTTTGCCGTCCAGGTATTCGAAGTAGTCCCGCTCGGTGTACGGCGGGGTGATGTCCCACGCTGCGAAGAGCTC
>NZ_HG779787.1:310-921 GCF_000582705.2 Microbacterium sp. C448 | reverse complement strand
TCGGGACGCTGGAAGCGTTGGATGCCGGGGTCATCTCCGCGGCGCACGTCCGGGCGATCGTGACGGCCGGGGCCATCATCGAGACCCCGGAAATGCGGGCAGAGTTCGAACAGGACGTGCTGCAGATCGCGGCGGCGGAGTCCGCGACCCGGCTCACACCGTTGGCGAAGCGGCGCGCGGAGTGGTACGCGGACACCACGTTCGAACAGCGGCACCGCCGCGCCGTGGAAGACCGGGCCGTGTGGGTGACCGATGTCGAGGACGGCATGGCAGAACTGAGGGCTCTGCTGCCGGCCGTTGTTGCGCATGGTGTGCACGATCGGCTCAGCGAAATGGCACGTTCTGTCATCGACGCCCGCGAGGGTGAAGCCAAAACCGAAACCGAAACCGACGACATTCGCACGACGGACCAGATCCGTGCCGACATCCTCGGCGACCTGCTCCTCACGGCCGCCCCGACCGCCCACGATGGCGGACCCACCGACCTCGGAGCCATCCGCGCCACCGTGCAGATCACCGTCCCCGTCATGTCGCTGATCGAGAAGCGGATCACCGACCCCTACGAGACCGCGTTCCTCGTCGGACACTCCCCCATCGACCCGCAAACGGCA
>NZ_HG779787.1:0-300 GCF_000582705.2 Microbacterium sp. C448 | reverse complement strand
GAAATGGCACGTTCTGTCATCGACGCCCGCCGTGGCGAGTCCGATGGCCTGGGAGAGCCCAACGCGCACGCGCAGACACAGGCGCAGACGGATGGCGAAGACACCGACACGGCGGACGTGCGAACCACCGACCAGATCCGCGCCGACATCCTCGGCGACCTCCTCCTCACGGCCGCGCCCACCGCGCACGATGGCGGTCCCACGGACCTGGGTGCGATCCGCGCCACTGTGCAGATCACCGTCCCGGTCATGAGCTTGATTGAGAAGCGGATCACCGACCCCTATGAGACCGCGTTCCTC
>NZ_HG779786.1:0-5561 GCF_000582705.2 Microbacterium sp. C448 | reverse complement strand
GATCCCGCGGATCGCGCCCAGTCCGCCGAAACCGTCCGAGAGCCCCGCACCAGTCTCCACTGTGGGGGTCGTCGTGAGGAGCATGTCGGCGACGAGGTCGGCCCGGATCTGATCCAGCGTGCGAGTGTCGGTCGGATCGGCGTTCTTCAGCGTTTTTGCTTGCTGGGTGAGACGGTCGTGCATCGCGTGCGCAAGCACCGCGGGCTGGATGGTGCTGAACTCCGCCATTCCGTCCCCGATGTCCCGCACACTCGCACCCCGCGACGCCCGCGCCTCCTGATGCCGTTCGGTCAAGGTCCGAGGCTGCAACGACTCCGCAAGCCGTGCGAGCGACGCCCCCAGCCGTCCCGGCGTGGTTTCTTCGGCACGCAGGAGCGCTTCAGTTTCGAACAGGGCACGCGCGTCGGGGTCCGTGAGGGGCAGGCCGTGTTCCATGATCGTGCGAACGTGCCCGGTGCTGACTCGTCCCTGTTCCCAGGCGTTGAATGTGGCGGGGAACTTCTCGGTCAGGGTGGCGGCGTCGTTCATGTGGCGTTGCACGGTCCGATCGGACATGCGCGCAGCTGCGCCTAGTTCTGCCGCCAGTGCCCGCAGCGGTAGCTCCGCCTCGCGGGAGGAGGGCGAGCCGAGTGCTGCTACCCGACGCGCCCCGACGGCGGCTGCGCGGGCGAACACGCGGGCTTCCGCGGCCTGGGCTTGCGCGACCGCGGCGCGCGCTTCGTCGATGTCGTGCGCGAGTTCACGGAACTCGGTGTCGACCTCGCGAATGATCGAATACATGTTCGAAACTCTACGGGCGACCTCCGACATCCGAAGCGCAAAAAGCGCCCATTTCAGCCCGGAACTACGCCGAAAACATGAGAGTTCTCACATCTTCGGGGAGGCGATGCGGCGGGTCACTTCGACAGGCTCAGTGTCCGTGAGGCACAAGCTCAGTGACCTGTTCGCGACTCAGCCCCCGGCGAAGGGGGGCAGAACGTCCACGAGCACATCGCTCGCGAGCGCTTCGTCGTCGCCCGCCCGGGAACCGCCGACCAGCACGGCGCAGCGCGGAAGGATGCGTCCCAGCTCGGGGTAGTCGTTCGTGAGCGCGGCACGGAGGTCACCGAGCGTCGGCTCGGAACGTACCTCTTCTTCGCGGCCGGCGGCCTCTTCGGCGGCGGCGAAATAGCGGACGCGCGCCACTAGCGCTTCTCCGCCCACTTTTCGGCGAGTTCCGTGATCGCGCGGACGGCTTCGCGCACGGACTCGGGTGAACCACCGGCCCGGCCGGCAACGAGTCCGGCAACGAATGCGCTGACGGGGGCGGCGGGACGAGCCACACCGTTCGCCACATCGCGCGCCAGATCGAGGATGAGCGAGACGTGGACGTCGTCGTTCGCCAGTTCGAAGCGCTCGCCGAGGGCATTCGCCCACTCATCCAGCGCCTCGGGCGGAAGGGTGCGGTCAGACCCTTCAGACGGCGTCTTTGATTCAGACACAGTGACGTCCTCTCCGGGCGCGTCCGAAAGACGACGAGCCCACTCAAGATCCTCCCACGTGTCGACATCCCGGGTCGCGGCCAGGGGCGCTTCGACCGCCACCAGGCGCAGCCCGCTGACGAGGGCTCGGACGGGGGCGTCACGTCCGCTATCGGGCACGGATGCGGCGGCATCGCGCAAGGCGGCAGTCCGATACAGGGCGGTCAGCCACTGCGACCGACCCGAAGCATCCGTCAGATGCGCCCCATCCTGATTCGGTGCGTCGAGCGGCAGCAGCGCGAGCGCCTGATCGACTCCGGGTAGGTCACAGGCGAGCACGAGCGTCCACTCGGCCTCGACGCGGGGGAGAGCGGCGATGATCGCCGCGACCGGACCCCCGAACGGCGGGTCTTCGCGGACCCATTGCACGCCCGGATCATCGAGCATCCGCTCTGCCGCGACGATGATCCTTTCCGCGCCCGCGGAACGCGCCGCGGCGATCGTTCGGGTCAGGAGAGCGGTGCCGCCAACCTCGAGCAGCGGTTTCTGCGCGCCGCTCAATCGGGACGCCCGTCCGCCCGCGAGGACGATCGCGTCGAACCCGCCGGGCGTCACGCCTCGCCGGGGCGCTTCCACGATCCCGATCGTCCGCCTTCTTTGGCCGTGATCCGGACGTTCTCGATCGAGCTCGACTTGTCGAGTCCCTTCACCATGTCGACGATCGCGAGCGCGGCGACCGAAACGGCCGTGAGGGCCTCCATCTCGACGCCCGTGCGGTCGGCGGTGCGGACGGTCGCTTCGATGGCGACGCCCCTGTCTTCGACGACGAGGTCGACGGATGCGCCGTGCACGCCGATGATGTGCGCGAGGGGGAGCAGCTCGGCGCAGCGCTTGGCGCCCTGGATGCCCGCGATGCGGGCGACGGCGAGCACATCGCCCTTCGGCACACTGCCGTCGCGGAGCGACGCGACGACCTCGGGGGCGCAGCGCACGAATCCGCGGGCTGTCGCTGATCGCACGGTGGGCTGCTTGTCGGTGACGTCGACCATGCGCGCATTACCGGAGGAATCCAGATGGGTGAAGCTCATGACACCAGCATGACATCGACCGCGTCGCCGGGTTCTACTCGAGAGAGCTCAGCCGCCACGATCGCGTAGGCCTCGGCGCGGGCGAGACCGCCGGCCAGGTGCGAGCCCGAGCCACCCGCCGTTGCCGGGCGGACGGTCCAGCGTGTGGGGTCGGTGCGATCGATCGCCGCCGGCAGATACTGACGGCGACCGGGCGGGGTCGACCAGCCCTCGGATGCGGGCAGTCGCAGGAGCGGACGTTGCACGTCCGCGCGGCCCTGCATCGCGAGGAGGGCGGGACGAACGAAGGTCTCGAACGAGACCGCCGAGCTGACCGGGTTGCCGGGCAATCCGAAGAACAGTGCGCCCCCGGGCAGCACCCCGAAGCCCTGCGGCTTGCCGGGCTGCATCGCGACCTTCACGAACGAGATCGCAGCATCCGAACCGAGGGCGTTCTTGACGACCTCGTAAGCGCCGGCGCTCACTCCACCCGACGTGATCACGACATTCGCGTCGACGGCGGAAGCCAAGACAGCGCGGAAGTCGTCTTCGTCATCCCCGACGCTTCCGACATGGATGACGTCGGCTCCGGCCTCACGCGCGAGTTCCGACAGCAGCACCGAGTTGGACTCGGGGATCTGACCCCGACGAAGGGTCGTGCCGGGCTCGGCGAGCTCGGTGCCCGTCGAGAGGACGACCACGCGCGGTGCGCGGCAGACCGATACGCGCGGCACGCCCGCCGCCGCGGCGGCCGCCAGCTGCAGGGCTCTGAGCGGAACGCCAACGGGGATGATCTCGTCACCGGTGTGGGCGTCGCCGCCGCGCCGCCGCACGTGGGCGCCGTTCGCACGTGGTGCGGCCAGCACGACCGCCTGCTCCAGGGAATCGTCGAGGCCGCCGACCGTGTCCTCGAACGGCACGACCGTGTCGGCGGCCGCGGGCAGGGGCGACCCCGTCATGATGCGGGCCGCTTCGCCGGGACCGAGCGGGGGATCAAGGTCCGTGCCCGCGGGTAGATCGGCGACGACGCGCAGGGCCACGGGCGCCTCGGCCGTCGCCGACCGGACGTCGGCGAAACGCACGGCGAAGCCATCCATTGCCGAATTGTCGAAGACGGGGATATCGACGCGCGCGAGGACCGGCGCGGCGAGGGTGCGACCGGACGCCGCGGCCAGCGGGAGGTCGACGGTGTCGGTCAGGCTGACGGCGGCGAGGATCTCGGCGAGGTGCTCTTCGACCGTGCGGAGGCTCATGCGTCAGCCGTCGTGAGGGGGGTCGCGAGGTGGCGCGCGAGGTCCGACGCCGCCCAGGCATCCATCCCGCCCGTCAGAACGATCGCCTCGACCCCGACGGCGGCCAACGCTCGCGCCGCCCGGGTGGCCCGGATACCGGCCTGGCAGATCACGACGACGGGACCGCCGATCGTCTCCGCGAACGCGTTCGGGTCGGCGAGTACGGCGCCCAGGGGAAGATGATGCGAGCCCGGGACCGTGCCGCTCGCGAGTTCGTGATGTTCCCGTACGTCGATCATCGTCGGGGCTGTGCCTGCGGCGAGGGCTGCGCTCAGTTCGTGCGCCGAGATCTCGGGGATCGGAGATGTCGCGACGGGAGAGGACGGTGCCGGCGACACGGATGCCTCGGCACCGGCGGGACGCAGCGGAACCTCGCGCTGCCGGGCGCGCAGGCTGTCGATCACGAGCACGCGGCCGAGCAGGGGTTCGCCGATACCGGCGATGAGCTTGATCGCCTCGATCGCCATCAGGCCACCCACCTGCAGGCAGAGCGCCCCCAGCACACCGACGTCGGCGCAGGTCGGCACGAAGCCGACGCTTCCCGAGGGGTAGAGGTCGCCGAGCCGAATGGGGTCCGTTCCCGCGGGAGGCGCGCTCCAGAAAACGGTCACCTGGGCGGCGAACTCCTGCACCGTGCCCCACACGAGCGGCGTGCCCAGCGCCTCGCAGGCTGCCGCGACGGCCTCGCGCGTGTCGAAGGTATCGCTGCCGTCGATCACGAGGTCGGCCCCCGCGAGCAGGTCCTTCGCGTTGGCGGGGTCGATGCGGGTCTTCCGGCCGTCCACCTGGGTCTCGGGTGAGAGCCCCGCGATCCGTCGGGCGGCGCTGTCGACCTTCGGTTCGCCGACATCCGCGAGGGAGTGAATCACCTGACGTTGCAGATTGGATGCCTCGACCACATCGTCGTCGATGACCGTGAGCGTGCCGACCCCGGCGGCCGCGAGGGCGAGCAGGACGGGCGAGCCGAGCCCCCCGGCGCCCACGACCGCGACGTGCGCGGCTCGCAACCGACGCTGTCCGAGTTCACCGAACCCGGCGAGGCTGGCGTGCCGGACGGTGCGCGCGCGCTCGCTCTCGCTCAGGGCGGCGACGGGCTCGACGAGGGGTGGGAGAGGCATGTGCCCAGGGTAATCCGGTGGCTGAGCGGTCGGGGCGGCCGGGATCGCCGTGCCGTCCGCACGACCGGTCGCCGACACGCCGGTGCATCCGGGCCCGTCGCGGGGTGTCGCCGGATGGATCGTGCGGACGGCACCGGGTGAGCCGAGGGCGTCGCGCGGGCGGGCGGAGGCACGCTGCATCCGCACGAGCGGAGATAATGCCGAGACAAACACGCAAATGCGGAGATAGGATCGGGAGATGCGCAGTTACAAGATCGCCGAGGCGGCACGGCTGCTCGGGGTGAGCGACGACACCCTGCGCCGCTGGGTCGAGCAGGAGCTGCTCCCCACCACGGGTGCCACGCCCGCCGAGATCCCCGGCCCGGAACTCGCCGCCCGCGCGGTCGAGCTCGCCCGCGCCGCCGCAGACCCGACCGACATCCTCTCCAGCGCCCGCAACCGCTTCGTGGGGCTCGTGACGCACGTGCAGATCGACGGCGTCATGGCCCAGCTCGACATTCAGGCGGGCCCGCACCGCGTCGTGTCTCTACTCTCGGCGGAGGCCGTTCGCGAGATGAACCTCGAGGTCGGATCCCTGGCGGTGGCCGTCGTCAAGGCGACCAACGTCATCGTCGAAGCGCCGCG
>NZ_HG779785.1:0-45582 GCF_000582705.2 Microbacterium sp. C448 | reverse complement strand
CAGTGCATACACCGCGCCGCATGTATCTGTGTGGGTTGATGTGGATGCATCGCGCACGATGGAACTCGTCAAGCGCCTCAAGACATCCCCTGACTTCGCGGACGTCAAGGTTTCCCCGCTCCTGATCATGGCTCGCGCCGTCATCTGGGCCGTTCGTCGGACGCCTATGGTCAACGCGGCATGGGTCGACACGGATGAGGGTGCGCAGATCCGTGTGCGTCATTACGTCAATCTCGGTATTGCTGCCGCCACGCCGCGAGGGCTGCTCGTCCCGAACATCAAGGACGCACAGGATCTGAATATGCGCGAATTGGCACGTGCCCTTGAGAAGCTCACGATGACGGCGCGTGAGGGAAAGACGACGCCCGAAGATCAGCGCGGAGGAACGGTCACGATCACGAACATCGGAGTGTTCGGCGTCGATGCCGGTACGCCGATCATCAACCCGGGCGAGGTCGGCATCGTCGCCCTCGGCGCCATCCGCCAGAAGCCGTGGGTCGTCGACGGCGAGGTCCGACCGCGTTGGGTGACGACGGTCTCGGGCTCATTCGATCACCGCGTCGTGGATGGCGACGGGGTGTCTCGGTTCATCGCGGACATCGCTTCGGTGCTCGAAGAGCCCGCACTTCTGCTCGACTAGACCTTGGCCCGTCTCGCGCTCGGGAGCGGACGCAGATCCTCGGCGTGTGAACGCGCCCGTGACGCGGCGGCATCGTCGGCTTCACGCACGGCGGACTCGTACGCTGCGACCGATGCGCGGTACGCCTCGAGTTCGAGGTGGGCCCTGTCGTCTGTCCAGTCCAGTTCGGTCTGAGCGACCTGTGCGACCTCTTCGATCGCCGCGAGACCGAGGTGGTTGTACTCGTAGCTGATCCGGGTCCGGCGATCGAGGAGGTCGTCGAGATGCAGCGCGCCCTCGTAGCGGATGGCGAAGATGATCTCGGCGCGAAGGTAGGCCGGGGCTTCCGCGAGCGGAGTCGCCGCGTCGGGAACCTCACCGCAGATGTCAGCAATGATCTCGACATCGGTGCCGTAGCGGTGGGCGAGGTGATCTTGCATCGCTGTGCCGAGGCCGAATTCGGCGCCGACACGCGCGGCGGCATGAGCTGCCCGGGGTGCGTCGGCCGCGCCGGCGAGCGGGACGCGGGTCGTGCGCGAGGGCCGGGACTTCGCGCCGTCGCCGAGGGCGAAGTCGACCGCATCCTCGGCCATCACGCGGTATGTGGTGAGCTTGCCGCCGGCGATCGAGACGAGCCCGGGCACGGGGGAGGCCACCGTGTGCTCGCGCGAGACCTTGGCAGACGCCGTCCCGGCCTTCGTCCCCGGCTGCAACAGAGGTCGAAGTCCCGCCCACGTGCCGATGATGTCGTCCCGGGTCAGGGGGGCCGCGAGCACCTTATTCGCCTCGGCGAGGACATAGTCCACGTCGCGGGACGTCGGCACCGGATGCGTCAGGTCCTCCGTCCACGGAGTGTCGGTCGTGCCGATCACCCAGTAGCGGGACCAGGGGATGACGAACAGAACACTGGATGACGTCTGGAGGATGAGGCCCGGGTCTCCCGCAATGCGGTCCTTCGGGACGACGATGTGGATCCCCTTGGAAGCGAGCACCTTGAGGCCGCTAGATGTCGCCATGGACTGCGTGTGCTCGGTCCATACGCCCGTGGCGCTGATCACGTTCTTGGCGCGAACGTCGAAGTTCTCGCCCGTCTCGAGGTCTTTCAGGGTGGCGCCGACGACGCGTCCCGCTTCGTCCTTGAGCAGCGCCGTGGCCTGTACGCGGGAAGCGGCGAATGCCCCGTGGCCAACCGCCGTGCGCATGAGCGTCACGACGAGGCGGGCGTCGTCGACCGTGGCATCCCAGTACTGGATGGCGCCGACGGCCGCGTCGCGGCGGAAGCTCGGGAACGCGCGCGACACCGCGGAACGGGTGAGGTGGCGATGCCAGGGGAGGGGGCGCGGAGCGCGCTGCAGCGATGCGAGCACGTCGTACAGACCGATCCCGGCCCCGACGAACAGGCGATCAAAGATCGGTCGCTTCAGGGGGTACAGGAACGCCGCGGGTCGGACGAGATGCGGTGCCAGTCGCGTGAGAAGGAGGTTCCGCTCGGTGAGGGCCTCGCGGACGAGCTTGAAATCCAGCATCTGCAGGTACCGCAGCCCACCGTGCATGAGTTTGCTGGAGCGGCTCGAGGTTCCCGACGCCCAGTCCTGTCCGTCGATGACCGCGGTCCGCAAACCCCGGCTGGCCGCGTCGAGCGCGATTCCGGCGCCGGTGACGCCGCCGCCGACGACGAGCACGTCCAGCTCGTTGTGCGCTGAGCCATCTTTCATGGCGCGGAGCGCAGCCTGCCGAGTGTTGCCGTCCATACGGTTCTCGCGCATCAGATGGACCACCCTCCTGGTTGATGGGGTTGCATGCGGACGTGACGTGACGTGCCGCGCGTCCGAATAACGGTACGGCGCCATGAAGGGCTGGTGAACCTTCTTGCGTCGTACTTGCACATATGTGCAACATGGGTTTGAAGAAGGGTGGCGCCATGGAGAAACAGGAGCAGATGCTTGCGGCCGCCTCGATGTACTACCTGCAAGACCTCAAGATGGAGGCGATTGCCGGGCGGCTCCACCTCTCACGGTCGAGCGTCTCGCGCCTGCTGAAAGAAGCACGAGCTCGTGGACTGGTCGAGATCACGCTGCGCTCGCCGCCCACGGCAGCCCCGGAGGTGGGGCGACGGATTCAGGATGCGTTCGGCATCACAACCCATGTTGTTCCCCTGGGGGCCTCGGCGAGCGCGCCCGAACGCCTCGAGCAGGTGGCCCTGACATCCGCGCGACTCATCGGAGGCTGGTTCGACTCGGGCATGACGATGGGTGTGGCGTGGGGCACGACGATGGCGGCTATCACGCGGCATCTCGCGAAGAAGCCGACGCGGGGGAGTGCGGTGGTGCAGCTGAACGGGTCGGCGAACACCCGGACGTACGGCGTGGAGTTCGCGGGCGAGATGATGGTGCGCTTCGGCGAAGCCTTCGATGCGCGCCTGCACCTCTTTCCCGTCCCCGCCTTCTTCGATTACGCCGAGACGCGCCAGGCGATGTGGCGCGAGCGATCGGTGGCCCGTGTGCTGGATCTGCAGCGCACCGCCGATATCGCGCTGTTCGGCGTGGGCGCCCTGACGGGGGAGGTCCCGAGTCACGTGTACTCCGCGGGCTACCTCGAGCAGGACGATATACGTGCGCTCACCCGGGATGGCGTCGTCGGCGACGTTTGCACCGTTTTTCTGCGCGCCGACGGCACGTACGAGGATCTCGATCTCAACAGACGAGCGACCGGTCCGACGCCGGCAGAACTGCAGGCCGTGCCCCGGCGGGTGTGCGCCGCGGCGGGCGACAACAAGGCCGCGCCTCTGCTCGCCGCGCTCCGTTCGCAGGCGGTGACGGACCTGGTGGTGGATGAGATCACGGCCCAGGCCCTCGTCGAGGTGATGTCGGCGACCGAGCACGCCGCCGCCATCCGGTAGGTGCTCGTCTTCGTCGAGCTGATTCGAGAGCCGAGCTGATTCGAGAGTCGAGCTGATTCGAGAATGATAATCATGAGGGTTACGCTGACGGGGTGAACCCGACACGTCGCCTCCTTCCGATCATCGCCCTCTCGGCCGCCTCGGCGCTCGTCCTTGCCGGATGCGCGGGTGCGAGTCCCGGCGGAGAGGAGTCCGCGGGAGCGGGCCGACTCCAGGTCGTCGCGTCCACGAACGTCTATGGCCAGATTGCCGAGGAGATCGGGGGTGACGCGGTCGACGTGTCGTCGATCATCACCTCCACCGGCCAGGACCCGCACTCGTTCGAGGCGACCGCGGGCCACCAGCTCACGGTGTCACGCGCCGACCTGATCATCGAGAACGGTGGGGGATACGACTCGTTCATGGAGTCGCTCGTCGAATCCAGCGACGCTTCGGCGCACGTCATCACCGCCGCCGAGTTCTCCCACGACTGGCCCGGGAACGAGCATTCGGATGACGAGCACTCGGAAGAGGAGCACTCGGACGAGGAGCACGCCGAGGACGATCACGCCGAGGACGATCACTCGGGGCACGACCACATCGAAGGTTTCAACGAGCACGTCTGGTACGACCCGCACACCATCGAGCACGTCGCCGAGGCGATCGCCGAAGAGCTGAGCGAACTCGACCCCGCGAACAGCGAGACGTTCGAGACCAACGCCGCCGCGTTCGTCGAGCAGATCGAGGGTCTCGAGGCGTCGCTCGGCGAGATCGAGGCATCCGACGCCGGCGCCGATGTCTTCGTCACGGAGCCGGTCCCGGTCTATCTGATCGCCGCCGCCGGGCTCGTGAACGTGACGCCCGAGGCCTTCAGCGAGGCCGTCGAAGAGGGCCAGGATGTCCCGCCCGCGACTCTTCTCGAATCGCTCGACCTGATCGAGTCGGGCACCGTGCGCGTCGTGATCGCGAACTCGCAGACCGGCGGAGCGGAGACCACTCAGGTGCTCGAAGCTGCCGAGGGCCAGAACATCCCCGTGCTGGAGTTCTCCGAAACGCTTCCGGAGGGCCAGACTTACATCTCGTGGATGCAGCAGAACATCGAAGCCCTGTCGGGCGCGCTCGCGGGGTGAGTGCCGCACCTCCTCTTCTCATCGAGAACGCGGCGCTCCGCAGGGGTGACCGAGAGCTGTGGTCGGGCCTGGACCTGAGCGTTCAGGCGGGGGAGTTCATCGCCGTCCTGGGACCGAGCGGCTCGGGCAAGACAACACTTCTGCGCGCCATTCTCGGACTCGATCGTCTGAGTGACGGGACGATCACCGCCCTGGGCGAGCGCGTGCGGCGGCCGGGAAATCGGCGGATCGGATACATCCCGCAGCAGCGTCCGCTTGCCCGAGACGCAGCGTTGCGCGGCAGAGACCTTGTTGCGCTCGGCGTCAACGGCCATCGGTTCGGGCTCCCGATCCCGCGCAAAGCCGACCGGGAACGCGTTGACCAGCTGATCCAAGCGGTCGGTGCGAGCGGGTTCGCCGACCGTCCCGTCGGGGATCTCTCCGGAGGCGAGCAGCAGCGACTGCGCGCGGGCCAAGCGCTCGCCGACGAGCCCCAGTTGTTGCTCTGCGACGAACCGCTGACGAGCCTCGATCTGGCGAATCAGCAGGCGGTCACGTCGCTGATCGACCGGCATCGGCGCGAGACGGGCGCGGCGGTGCTCTTCGTCACCCACGACATCAACCCGGTGCTTCGTCACGTCGATCGGATCCTCTACCTGGCCGGCGGGCGATTCACCCTCGGAACCCCCGAAGAGGTTATGGACTCGCGCGTCCTGTCAGAGCTGTACGGCACCGAGGTCTATGTCCTCCGCGCGGGGGATCGGGTCGTGGTCGTCGGCGCGCCGGATGCCGGCGACTCCCACCATCACCACCATGACCACGAGGACGAGTCGTGAACTGGACGGATGTGTGGGAGGCGATGTTCGGCGGCCTCGCGGACTATGGCGACATCCTCGCGCTCGTGTCGAACTCGGTCATCGCGGGCGCGGCGCTGGGGCTCGTCGGTGGGCTGGTCGGCGTTTTCATCATGCAGCGCGACATGGCTTTCGCCGTGCACGGCATCAGCGAACTCTCCTTCGCCGGCGCCGCCGCCGCACTGCTGATCGGTGCCGACGTCGTGCTGGGGTCGATCTTCGGATCCCTCATCGCGGCGGGATTGATCGGATGGCTGGGCGCCCGCGCCCGCGACCGCAACTCGATCATCGGGGTGCTGATGCCCTTCGGGCTGGGACTCGGCATCCTGTTCCTCTCGCTCTACAGCGGTCGGAGTGCGAACCGTTTCAGCCTGCTGACGGGTCAGATCGTCTCCGTGCAGTCGGGGCAGCTGAGCCTGTTGATCGGCATCAGCCTGGTGGTCCTCGCCGGAATCGTGCTCATCTGGCGGCCGCTGCGCTTCGACTCGCTCGACCCGCAGTCGGCAGCCGCACGCGGGGTGCCCACGACCGCCGTCTCGCTGATCTTCATGCTGCTGCTCGGGCTGATCGTCGCGGTCAGCGTGCACATCATCGGTGCCCTGTTGGTCATGGCCCTGCTGGTGACCCCCGCCGCCGCGGCCATGCGCATCGCCTCGGGTCCGCTGTCGGTTCCTCTGCTGGCCGCGACATTCGGGTTCGTCTCGGCGGTCGGCGGCATCCTTCTCGCGATCGCCGGGACCCTCCCCGTGAGTCCGTACATCACGACGATCTCGTTCGCGATCTACGTCGTCTGTCGACTCGTCGGGCGTCGCCGCGAGAGGGTCACCCGGGCCCCGCGTTCGGGAACCTCTAAGCCGACACACGCCTAGACTTCTCGCATGGCCAAGCGCAACACCTGGCAGCGCGAACGCGTGCGCGACGCCCTGGACGAATCCCCGGGCTTCGTCAGCGCGCAATCGCTGCACGCACTGTTGCGCGACGAGGGCACGGGCATCGGCCTCGCGACGGTCTACCGTGCGCTCGCCGACCTGGCGGCCGAGGGCGATGCCGACAGCCTGCAGAGCCCCGAGGGCGAGAGTCTCTACCGCGCCTGCCAATCGCCCGGTCATCACCATCACCTGATCTGTCGTTCGTGCGGCCTGACGGTCGAGATCGAGGGCAGCGACGTCGAAGAGTGGGCGCATCGCACGGCCGCACAGAACGGATTCACCGAGGCGGCGCACATCGTCGACATCTTCGGTCTGTGCGCGGCCTGCACGGCGGCGCGTGCGAGCGAGCGTGACGCGCAGTAACGAGACGCGCGGTCACGGGCACACCCACCTCGCGGGGGTCCCGACCGTCGGTCGACCGGCGGCGCGGCCGCGGCGTGCCGCCCTGATCGGGGCCGCGATCGGCCTGGCCACGATCGCGGTGCTGTTCGCGATCGACGCGTGGGCGCCGCAGCTTTTTCCGAGTACTCTGCCGACCCGCGCCCAGGACGGCTTCACGCTCGCCCTGTCCGTGCTGATCGAGTCGCTGCCGTTCATCATCCTGGGTGTGCTGCTGTCGGTCGTCGTGCAGGTGTGGGTGCCCCCGGGTTTGATCGAGCGATGGATGCCTCGCCGCGCGTGGGCTCGCCGTGCCGTCCTGTCTCTGCTCGGCATGCTGCTGCCCGTATGCGAATGCGGGAATGTTCCTCTTGCGCGTGGCCTGCTGATCCGCGGATTCTCCGTTCCCGAGACCCTGACGTTCCTCATCGCGGCACCCATCGTGAACCCGATCGTCATCCTGACCACGCACCAGGCATTCGGCTGGGACGGCGGGATCCTCGTCGCCCGTCTCGTGGGCGGATACCTGATCGCGAACCTGATCGGATGGATCTACAGCCGCCACCCGGACCCGCAGGCGTTGCTCACCGCGCGCTTCCGCGCCGAGTGCGCACACGACGAACACCTCGACGGCTCCCGCACCCGCCGCAGCCTCGAGCTGTTCGTGCGCGAACTCCGCGCCGTGATGCCGGCCCTCGTGCTCGGCTCGGCCATCGCTGGTGCCGTGCAGGTCCTCGTGCCGCGCGATGTGCTGGTCGCCATCGGGTCGGACCCCGTGTTGTCGATCTTCGCGATGATCGCCCTCGGGCTGACAGTCGCGATCTGCTCCAACGTCGATGCCTTCTTCGCGCTGTCGTTCGCGTCGACATTCACCCCGGGATCGATCGTCGCGTTCTTGCTGGTCGGGCCGCTCGTCGACGTCAAAATGCTCGCGCTGATGCGCACGACCTTCACGACCCGCACGCTCGCGGGCATCGTCGCCGTCGTGATCTCGGCGGCCTTCGTAATCGCGGTGGGGGTGAACCTCCTTGCGTAACGGCATGGCACTCGGAACCCGCTGGCTCGGCGTCGGGCTGGCGACCGCGCTCGCCGTCGTGACGATCGGCCTCTGGGCGACCGGACGCATCGGGCTGTACATCAACCCGGATGCCGCATGGTGGGCCGTGTCGATGTCGATCGTCTGCGTGGTGGCCGCGGTCTGGTCATGCGCGGTGCCGATCTCGCGGGCGCACGAGCACGAGCACGAGCACGAGCACGAGCACGACGATGCTCCTGTGGTCCCTTCGACGAGCTCAGGGACCGAGAGTGCCCGTTCAACGCGCGAGAGTGCCGGTTTTGGCGCCGAGAGTGCCCGTTCAACGCGCGAGAGTGCCGGTTTTGGCGCCGAGGGTGCCCGTTCTGGAACCCAGGGTGCCGGCGCGCGACCCGTGGGGCTCGTCGCGACGGGCGTGGGTGCGGTGCTGGCCTCCGGTCTCGTCGCGCTCGCCGTCGTCATGCCCCCGGCATCCCTCTCCGCTGAGCTCGCGCTCGCCCGCTCGAGCGGCGCACCGCCCGTGCTCTCCACCTCGGCGACGCTCGCGCTCGCGACATCCGACGACACCTCCGGCTTCGGCATCGGCGAATGGGCATCGCTGTTGTCCACGACGACCGATCCGGCGCGGTTCGTCGGTGAGAAGGCGACACTCACGGGCTTCGTCGGCCCAGATGGCGACAGTGACGGGTTCGCCCTGACCCGCCTGGTCATCGTGCACTGTGTGATCGACGCCCAGGCCGCCAACGTTCCGGTTGCGGAGCTCGCGGGCGGCGAGAACCTCTCACCCGGGCAATGGGTCGAGGTCGAGGGGGAGTTCGTGCGCGACGAGGGGGGAGCGCTCGTGCTGCAGCCGGCGAGCGTGACCGCGATCGATGAGCCCGGGGATCCGTATGAGTACTGACGCCCCTCGGTCTTCCCGCGCCCCGCGGGATCAGACCCGGGGTGCCGCTCGTCGAGATCGTGAACACCGCCGCGCACGCTCCTCGTTCACGCGTTCGCTCGCGGTCGTGATCGCCGCGCTCGTCGTGGTCGGCGCGGGCGGCGCCGCTTACAGTCTCACGCAGGGGCCTCGCGTCAGCACGGTCGCGATCGACGCGCTCTCCGTGGCGGAGGCGGCCGGGCAGCGAATCGTGTTCACGACCAATCAGCCCTTAGCCCCGATCGAGGCCTCGCAGGTCACGATCGAACCGTCCGCCCCGTTCACGATCGAGGCATCCGGCCGCAACGTCGCCGTCCAGTTCACGTATCCACTCGATGCCGAGACCGAGTACACGGTGTCGGTCGCGGGTGTCGAAAGCGCCTCGGGTGGCCCCACGGCGACGATCTCGCACGACTTCGAGACGGGCACGCCGCCGATCTACGTGCTGCAGCGGCGCGATGGTAACGATGATGCGGTGTTCCTCACGAACCTCACCGGCGATCAGGCCGTCCCTGTCTTCATCCACCCGCAGATCGAGGACTACCGGGCCTCCCGCGACGGCCTGGTCGTCGAGACGTCGGATGGTTCGGGCGCGGCAACCCTCACCGGGATGGCTCTCGACGGCTCCGACCCCGCGCCCCTCGCCGTTCCCGGCGAGGGCACGATCGCCGGTCTGCAGATGGCCGACCACGACGGGCTGGTGGGGTATACGTACACCGACCTGGACATCTCGGCGACCTCCGGAATCGAGTCCGCCCTGTACGTCTCGCGTCTCGACGACCCCGACGCCGAACCGCAGCGCATCGAGGTGGGCACGGATCCGCGGGTCGTGGACTTCCTGTTCGTGCCGCAGACCTCGTCGCTCGTGGTGCTGACCTTCGACGGGCAGCTGCGCCTCGTCGACACCTCTCGGCCGGACGCGGAACCGGTTCTGTTGGGCGGTGCCCTCGGGCTATCGGGCATCGAGCGGGGGAGTGGCCGTGTGATCGCGGAGCAGTCCGACGGCACGGTGCTGATCGATCTGACCGACCTCAGCGAAACGCCCCTGCCGCAATCGGCCGAGCTCGACGCGCTGGGGATCCCCGGACCCGTCGTGCCGACCGTGCAGGGCAAGACCCTGCGGACCTTCACGCAGATGGGTGAGGATGGCTACCCGGAGTCACAGGCCGTCGGTCTGGTCGATGAGGCCGGAACGTTCGAGCCCGTGTTCGGGCTGGAGGACGGAGGCGACGCTGTCATGCAGACGTGCGCCTCGCCGAGCGGGAGCCACGTCGCCGTGATCGTCTCGCCCGATCTCGCGAACAACCCCTACGACACGTACTCACGCCCGCTTCCGTCGCGGCTCGAGACGCACATCGTCGACGCGCGAACGGGGGAAGAGGTCACGGTCATCGACGGCACGGATATCTCGTGGTGCGCGGTCACTATCGGATGATGCGTCACTATCGGATGACCGACTACCGCCCGGCGACGCGTGAGGATCTGCTCGATACGGCCCTCGTCGTGGCGCCCCGGCTGCTCGGCGCCCGGCTCACCACGCTGGTCGACGGGCAGCGCGTCTGCGTCCGCATCACCGAGATCGAGGCCTATCACGGCCTCGGAACCGGAGAGGTGAGTGACCCCGGTTCGCATGCGCGTATGGGCGAAACCCCGCGGAACGCGACGATGTGGGGCGAACCCGGTCACCTCTACGTCTACCTCAGTCATGGCATCCACTCGTGCGTGAACGTCGTCACCGGGCCCGCGGGCGTTGCGGGCGGGTTGCTGTTGCGCGCGGGCGAGGTCATCGAGGGAACGGATGTCGCGACGGTGCGCCGGCCTGCCGCCCGGGCGCCGAGGGACCTCGCCCGCGGACCCGGGCGCCTCGGTCAGGCGCTGGGCCTCAGGCATCCGATCCACGACGGAATCGACGCGATCGCCGGGGTGGCGCCCTGGCCGCCCGAGCGCGCTGGAGCCGTCGCCCGCCTCGACCTGGCGCGCGCGCCGGTGCGCGACGTATCGCGCGGCCCCCGTGTCGGCGTCGCGGGCGTCGCGGGAACGAGCGCGTTCCCGTGGCGGTTCTGGATCACCGGCGATCCGACCGTTTCGGTGTTCCGTCCCGGGCGCGGCGCCGTCGAGAGCTGACGCCTACCGCGGTCGGCGGGCTGGGCGCGCAGACACGCCGTGCTAGGATCAATGTTTGTCTGCGCGCTTTCCCGTGCGCAGTTCGTGCCCATTCATCCCCTTCGAGCCGGAAACGGTTCCTTCGGGCGTGGGCGCAGACAAGGGATCTTGGGTGAGGCCGTCCGGTCTCACGGTATTGAAGGAGAAATCACTATGGCAGCAGTGTGCCAGGTGACAGGAGCCGTTCCCGGCTTCGGTCACTCGATCAGCCACTCGCACCGCCGGACGAAGCGCCGCTTCGACCCGAACGTGCAGAAGAAGACGTACTTTGTTCCGTCGCTGGGCCGCAACATCAAGCTCAACGTTTCGGCCAAGGGCATCAAGGTCATCGACGCGCGGGGCATTGAGTCCGTCGTCAAGGACCTCATCGCGAAGGGTGTGAAGCTCTAATGGCGAAGAAGTCTCAGGACGTACGTCCGATCATCAAGCTGCGTTCGACCGCCGGCACGGGATACACCTACGTGACGCGCAAGAACCGCCGCAACAACCCCGACCGCATCGTGCTGAAGAAGTACGACCCCGTTGTGCGCAAGCACGTCGAATTCCGCGAGGAGCGCTAAACATGGCGAAGAAGAGCAAGATTGCTCGCAACGAGCAGCGCAAGGTGATCGTCGAGCGCTACGCCTCGCGTCGCGCCGAGCTGAAGAAGGCCCTGGTCGACCCGACCTCCACCGACGAGCAGCGCGAAGAGGCCCGTCTGGGTCTGCAGAAGCTGCCCCGCAACGCCTCGCCCGTGCGCGTGCGTTCGCGCGACGTCATCGACGGCCGCCCCCGTGGTGTGCTGACGAAGTTCGGCATCTCGCGTGTGCGTTTCCGCGACATGGCCCACCGTGGCGAGCTGCCCGGTGTGACCAAGTCGAGCTGGTAACCAACAGCATTCGTTCCGAAAGGGCGGGGATTCTTCGGAGTCCCCGCCCTCTTGCGTACCCCCGCGCCGTCCGCCCTCGGGGGTGCTCCGCTGTCACACATCGATGTTCAGCGCGCGGATGAAGGTCGATGTGCGACAGCGGAGCACCTCCAGGACGTCGCGCAAGCGCCCGTGGGCGGGGCCTCAGCAGTCACATTCGTCACACGAGCACCGAAAATGCCACGAAGTTGGTCAGAAACCCGCGGAAAGCCGCGGAAATACGCGGCGGACGGCGATTCGCGGGGTAGATTCGACGCGGTCGATCGACCAGCCGGGCTGAACGGTCCGGTCACGTTTACATGAGGCGGCGCTTCGGCCGCCGCTGGAGGGTAACCCCATGGCTGACAAGTCCATCACCAAGACCGAGCTCGTCGCGAGCATCGCCAGCGCCACCGGTGAGAGCCAGGCCACGGTTTCGCGCGTCGTCGACGGTCTGTTCACGACCGTCGCCGAGGCCGTTGCCAAGGGCACCAAGGTCTCGATCCCGGGCTGGCTCGCGTTCGAGCAGGTCGACACGGCCGCTCGCACCGGCCGCAACCCGCAGACGGGCGCCGAGATCAAGATCGCCGCTGGCAAGCGCGTCAAGGTCACCGCGGGCTCGAAGCTCAAGGCTGCAGCGAAGTAGTCAGAGGTTCTGTGAGGGAGGATGCCGCACCCGCGGCATCCTCCCTCTGTCTGTGCCCGACGGCCGGGCGTGCACACCGTCCGCCTAGGCTGGATGGGTGAGCCCCCGAACCCTGCGCGTAGCCGGGCCTGTGATCCTCGCGGTCACCGCCCTTGCCGCCGCCGTCGTGGCGCTCGCCTACGGCGGGGGAGCGGACGCTCTCCTCGTGGGGGACCCCGGTCCCGTCGTGCGGTGGGGTCTTCCGATCGCGAATCTGGGTGTCAACCTCGGTGCCGCCGCGATGGCCGGGTCGCTCGTGCTCGCACTCTTCGCGCTTCGCGCCGGTGACACCGAGTTCGACACGGCCCTCGACCTCGCGTCCGTCGGCGCCGCCGTCTTCACCATCGCGGCGGGGACGACCGGGTTTCTGACCTTCCTCAACACCTTCAACGCGACACCGAGCGCGGATGCCGCGTTCGGGCAGGCTCTCGGGCGGTTCTTGCTCGACCTGGATCTCGGCCGCGCGTGGCTCATCACGACGTTGGCCGGTGCGGTCATGACGGTGCTCGCCTTCGCGGTGCGCTCATGGACCTCCACTTTGTTGGTCGGCATCCTGGGTCTCGCTGCCATCGTGCCGATGGCGACCACGAGCCACGACGGTGCCGCCGCCAACCACACCGCGGCCGTCACAACGCTGGCGCTCCACATCGTCGGTGCCGCCGTCTGGTTGGGCGGTCTCGTGCTGTTGGTCGTGCTGCGGGCGTCATCCACGCCGCAGCGGATGGCGCACGTGCTTCCGCGGTACTCGACGATCGCGCTCGTCGCCTTCGTCGTCGTCGCCCTGTCGGGTTACGCGCGCGCGGCCCTCGGGCTCGGCTCGTGGGAGGCCCTGCTTTCGGCCTATGGGGTCATCATCGTCGTCAAGGTCGCGGCGTTGTTGGCGATCGGCCTGCTCGGCGCTCTGTATCGACGCCGCCTCATCGCACGGATGGGCGAGGGTGCCGCCGCGCGGACCTTCTGGAGCCTGATCGCTCTCGAGCTGGCGTTCATGGGAATCGCGAGCGGTGCCGCGGCGGCGCTCGCGCGAACGGCACCGCCGATCGGAGACATCCCGATCACCGACCCGACCCCAGCCGAGACCCTGACCGGATCGCCTCTTCCGCCCGAACTCGGCCTGACCCAGTGGTTGGCCGTGTGGGACATCGACCTGCTGTGGGTTCTGGTCTGCGGCTTCGCACTCTTCTTCTACCTGGCCGGGGCGGTTCGGCTGCACCGGCGCGGTGACGCGTGGCCGCTCTACCGCACGATCAGCTGGTGCGCGGGCATCCTGCTGCTGTTCTGGGTCGTCTGCGGACCCGTCGCCGCCTACGAGAACTACCTCTTCAGCATCCACATGGTCGGGCACATGCTGCTGACCATGGCGATCCCCCTTCTGCTCGTTCCGGGGGCACCGGTCACGCTCGCGGCGCGGGCGATCCGCAAGAGGGATGACGGAACGCGTGGTGGCCGGGAGTGGATCCTGTGGACGGTGCACACACCCGTGGCGCGGGTGCTCACCAATCCTCTGGTCGCTGCGGCGCTGTTCATCGGCTCGCTCTGGGTGTTCTATTACACCGACATCTTCCGCTGGGCGCTGAACGACCATCTCGGGCACCTCTGGATGATCGCCCACTTCGTCATCACGGGGTACCTGTTCGTGCAGTCGCTGATCGGGATCGATCCGGTGCCGTACCGCCTGCCGTACCCGTTCCGGCTGATTCTGCTGATCGGCATCATGGCGATGCACGCGTTCTTCGGAATCTCGATCATGTCGCAGTCGGGTCTGATGCTGGCCGACTGGTTCGGGTCGATGGGGCGCACCTGGGGCGTGCCACCGCTCGAGGATCAATACATCGGCGGGGGCGTCGCCTGGTCGGTCGGCGAGATCCCGACCCTGATCCTCGCGATCGCCGTTGCGATCCAATGGAGCCGCAACGACGACCGTGCACAGCGCCGACGCGACCGCCACGTCGATCGGGTCGGCGACGACGAACTGGACGCCTACAACGCGCGTCTCGCCGCACTCGCCGACCAGGATGCGCGAGGGGATTCCACCCGCGGCGCGAAGGTCACTAGCCCTCCGGCGACCCCACGAGAATAGAAGCCGAACCGTCGGGCAGGACGGTGATCTCGGCGTCGAGACCGAAGGTGACGTCCTCTTCCACCGTTCGCACCGAGCCGTCGAACAGCGAGCGGATGTCGACGCTGATGTGGGCCACGGCTTCCGCCGGCTGCATGGCCCAGCCGGCGCCGTCCGGCACGAGCGTGACGGTCGGGTAGTCGACGATCGACCACGTGGGTAGGTTCGCGATGCGGTTCTGCACGACGAAGCCGAAGGGGCATGCAGTGGGCTGCAGCACCTGTTGCGTCGCGCAGTCGTCGAGGAACGAGTCGACGCGTTCTTGCACGACGCTCACGAACTCTGCCGTCGGCTCGGCCTGCAGTTCGAGCGGAACACGTGCAAGCGGTTCATCCGCCAGCACATCGGCGCCGGTCGTTTCGGCGATCGCGGTGTCGACCGAGACCCGGTAGAGCCCGGGTGAGAACACCAGGAGCGCGACGGGGTCGAGCGGGGGCGCGTCCACACCGAGGGGCGAGACCTGCCTTTTGTCGAGCGTGAATCCGTTGACCTCGAACGCCATGGACCCACGAACGGTGACGTCGATCACCGCGAGTGGGCTCTCGGTGAATCGCCACGAGGGGAGGATGCCCCTCCATCCGTCCTGCTCGACGGTGAATGTCGAGGCGCCCTCGTTGCCGCCGGCGCGGAAGCCGATCGTCACCTCGACAGCGCCGTCGACGATACGCTCGCCGACGGCGCGGATATCGCTCAGTGCGCTGAGAGCATCCCGCCGCAGGAGGGCGTCCGACGCCGTCTCGGGCAGGCCCGCGTCGGCGAGATGTGTTGCATCGACCGCGACCCCGGGGATTTCGAGGGCGTCGGCGGCGCGGCCCGCCGCGATCAACCCCACGTAGCGCTCGACGAAGGCGCTCGGGCCCCAGAACTGCTGGTACAGGGTCGCCCAGCCCGCGCCGAGGGCGGAGATCAGCAGAACCCCGACGATCGCGAGGATCGTGAGATCCCGGGAGAGGCTGGAGCGCCGGGGTGCACGCTGCGCGCCGCGCCGCGAGCCCGTGTCCACCGCACTCGGCGCGCGGACGGTCGCCGCGTCGTGCGCGCGCGTGTTTACAGCCCCCTCGTCCACCTGGCCAGTTTAGGCGGCGGTCTTCACGGACCCGGCAGGCCCGGGCGGGTGAGCGCCGTGGCGCGAATAGCATGTTGCAGTGACCACGCCGCTGCTGTCCTCAGAACAGGACGCGTTGTTCCGGCGCATCGAAGACACCAACGACCACATCTTCGTCACCGGTCGGGCGGGAACCGGCAAATCGACGCTGCTGCAGCATTTCGCGGCGAACACGGCGAAGCAGATCGCGGTCTGCGCCCCGACAGGTGTGGCGGCGCTCAACGTCGAGGGTCAGACGATCCACTCGCTTTTTCGCCTTCCCATCGGGTTGATCGCCGATCAAGAGCTCGAACAACCGGAGGCGACGCGCAAGATCCTGGGCGCGATCGACACCCTCGTGATCGATGAGATCTCGATGGTCAACGCGGATGTGATGGATGGCATCGACCGTTCCCTGCGCCAGGCTCGGGCACGCCGCGCCGAGCCGTTCGGCGGGGTCCAGGTCGTCATGTTCGGTGACCCATATCAGCTCGCCCCCGTCCCTCCGCGGGGGGACGAACTCGCCTACATTCGCGACCACTACCGCTCGTTCTGGTTCTTCGACGCGCACGTGTGGGCCGGTGCGGACTCCGGCAGCGGCGAGGGGACCGCGCTCGCCGGCTTCGGGGAACTCGGTCGCTACGGGTCCGAGCTGAACGTGCACGAACTCGTCGACATCCATCGTCAGTCCGACGCGGCGTTCAAGGCGATGCTCAATGCGGTGCGCTACGGACGCGTCACGGCAGACATCGCGGGCGTGCTGAACGGTATGGGCGCTCGGACGCCCCCCGCGCCGGAGGCATCCGAGGCTCCCACCATCACGCTCGCAACGCGCAACGATCGCGTTTCGGCGATCAATCGCAAGCACCTCGAGGCTCTGCCCGGACGATCGCAGACCGCTATGGCCGAGATCACGGGGGACTTCGGTCGGGGCGAGGGTGCGTACCCCGCGGACGTCGAACTGCAGATCAAAGTGGGCGCACAGGTCATGTTCCTGCGTAATGACATCGCCTCGTTCGGCGAGGCGCCTCGCTGGGTGAATGGCACGATCGGCACGGTGACGCGCATCACGGGCGGAACGGTGCGGGTCGAGGTGGATGGTCGCGAACACGATGTCGAGCCCGCGGTGTGGGAGAAGTACCGCTACAACTACTCGCCGCTGACCAAGCGCATCTCGCGCGAGATCGTCGCCGAGTTCCACCAGTTTCCGTTGCGACTGGCGTGGGCCGTGACGATCCACAAATCTCAGGGCAAGACGTACGACCGTGCCGTGATCGACCTGGGTCAGGGGGCGTTCGCGCCGGGGCAGACGTACGTCGCGCTCAGTCGGCTGACATCGCTCGAGGGCCTCTACCTCTCGCGTCCTCTTCGACCGAGCGATATCCGCGTCGATCCGGACGTCGAACGCTTCATGCGCTCCGTCCGCGGCTGACATCCGGCGGGGGCCCCGTCAGGCGGACGACGTCTCAGGCGACGGATGCCTCAGGCGACGGATGCTTCGGTGCGCGCGCGCTCGAGGTCCTGGAACAGATCGGTGTTGAACTGGTACGCCCGCAGCACCTCGTCGACGACGCGCTCACGCTCTTCGTCGTCCCACGGAACAGCGTCCAGCTGCTCGCGGTAGACGTCCTTGAACGCGCGGGGGTCCGCGATGTCGTCGAAGACGTAGAAGCCGACGCCGTTCGTTTCGAACCCGAAACGGCGCTGCATGACGCGTCCGATGAAGATGCCGCCGGAGAGGTCTCCGAGGTAGCGCGTGTAGTGGTGCGCGATGAAACCGCCCGGCCAGGTCGCCCCGACCTCTTCGATGCGAGCGACGTAGCGCTCGGTGGTGGGGAGCGGACGGATGCTGTCTGCCCAGTCGGGTCCGATCAGGAACTCCAGGTCCGCCTCGAGGGCCGGCAACCGGGTCAGTCGCTCGCTGATGAAGGGAGCCGCGACGGGATCGCTCGACATCCGATCCGCGGCCGCCTCGAGGGCCCGGTAGATGAAGTAGTGCTGCGCGACGAGCGAGATGTAGTCGTCGCGGGTGCCCTCGCCCTTGAGCAGGCCGGACATGAAACCCTCGCCCTCGCTCGCGGAGTGGGCGCCGCTCGAGCGCTGACGGAGCAGGGTGGAGAACGGAACGACGTTCGACATGCAGACAGCATAGCGGGCGAATTTAGGATGCCCTAAGTAAATTTTACGCGTGGGGCCGAGGTTCGATTCCGAGCTCAGCGCAGGCCGCGTCGTAGAGGGCGACGACCTCGCGGCGCACCTCGGGACGTTCGCTGATCGGGGCGCCGGGCCACGGTACACGTAGCGCCGAAGACGTGCCCGCGGCATCCGTGACACTCCACTCGGCACCATCGCCGTCGAACCCGGTCATGACGGCGCCCACCGCTGCCGGGTGACCGAAGGCGCGCGCGATCAGAAGGTTGTCGTCGTTGTGATCGCTGTTCATGTGGTGCAGCACCGCCGAAACGGTGGCGTCGTCGAAAGCATGCGGCATCTGCACAGCTTAGGACGGCCGGGCGTGATGGAACCGTGACATCCAACCCATAAACTTCTGGGGACGACGCCGGAGGTGAGCATGGCCGCACGATGGACGCGCCGGCGTACCCTCGGTACGACAGCGGCGCTGTTGGCGGCGACTCTGGGCCTTGCGGGTTGTGCCGCCGATGGCCCCCAGGACGTCGACCTGCCCGCTCAGGCAGAGGCTGCCCTGGCGGATGACGTCGTCACTCAGCTGGACGAGGCCGTCCGCAGCGCGATGGCGGCCACCTCGTCCACGGGCGCGATCGCCGGGGTGTGGTCGCCGTGGAGCGGCAGTTGGGTCTCGGCGATCGGTACGGATGCGACGGGATCCGTGCTCACGTCCGACATGACTTTCCGCGCGGGTGATGTGACCCGCATGATGACGTGCGACGTGCTCTACGCGATGGTCGATGACGAGCTCGTCGCTCTCGACGATTCCGTCGTCGACTACGTTCAGGGCGTACCCTCCCTCGAGGCCGTGACGCTGCTCGATCTGTGCAACGGTACGGGCGGCATCGGGGCGTATGAGCCTGTCGTCGGTGCGTCGTGGATCACGAACCCGGAGCGGGTGTGGCATCCGCTCGAGATCGCGTCGTTCGGTGTCGGCCAGCCGCGATCCGCGGTCGGTACCGAGTACCGCGACTCTGACTCCGGCTACGTGCTGCTCGGTATGGCGCTCGAGCGGGCGTCCGGGCAGGATGCCGCCGAGCTGTATGACCGCTACATCTTCACCCCCCTTGGCCTCGACAACACGACGCTGCCGGGTACGCGGCCGGCCGTTCCGGGTACCGATCCGCTGCACGGTTACCGCATCCTCTCGAACGCGGACGGATCGCTCGCGTGCGATGCGCCGCTGGATGTCTCGACCCTGTCGTCGTCGGTGGGTTTCACGGATTCGGGCGTCGTTTCGACGGTGACCGATCTCGGCCGCTACGTGCAGGCCACAGCAGTTGGGGCGCTCGCGCCGGAGTCCGCCGAGGGCCGCTGGTCCGCTCCGTTGCCCGTCTACGCCGGAGCCCCGGCGTGGTTCACGACGACGGGTGGAGCACTTCAGGCGGGATCGCTCGTCGGCCAATACGGCGGATTGCCCGGCTACCTCACGGCCGCGTTCGCGGATCCCGAGACCGGAATGACCGTCGTCGTCGTGCTCAACAACTCGACCGCCTCGGCCCAGGTGATCGGGGATCTCGCCTTCGAGCTGGCCGCGATCGCGTCGAAGGCGCCGGCGGCGTCGGGCGCGACGGCACCTGACTTCGGGCTGCCCTGGACCGCTCAGCAGTACCACGACTCGATCAATCAGACGAACATCTGCCGGTGACCCGGGCGCCCCTCGGCCGCCCGGGTGCCGTCGCGCTCGTCGTCGGAGGCCTGGCGTGTCAAGAGTTGGGCGCGTCACTCGCCGTCCTGCTGTTCCCCTCGACCGGTCCGCTCGGCATGGTCATGCTGCGCCTGGTGTTCTCGGCGATCCTGCTGTTCGCGATCGCGCGCCCGTCGCTCCGAGGGCGGAGTTCCGGCGCGTGGCGCTCTGTCGTCGCCTTCGGACTCGTGCTCGCCCTGATGAACGGCTTCTTCTACCTGGCCCTCGAGCGACTGCCGCTCGGCGTGACCGTGACGATCGAGGTGCTGGGCCCGCTTGCCCTGTCGGTCATCGTCGCGCGCCGGCTGTCGGCGTGGCTCTGGGCCGTTGTGGCGCTCGCGGGTGTCGTGCTCTTGGCGGGCGGCGGGTGGGACGACCTCGACCTGCTCGGTGTGCTGTTCGCGCTTGCCGCTGCGGCATGCTGGGCCGGATACATCCTGTCGTCGGCGCGGGTCGGTCGTGAGTTCTCGCAGCTCGACGGGCTGGCCATCGCGATGGGAATCGGCGCGGCGGTCGCCCTCCCGTTCGGCATCGCGGACGCCGGCGCGGCCCTCCTGAATCCCGTGACGCTGGGACTCGGGGCTGCCGTCGCGGTGCTGTCTTCGGCGATTCCGTATGCGCTGGAGCTGACCGCGTTGCGCCGGCTCCCGGCATCCGGATTCGCCATCCTGATGAGTCTCGCGCCCGCGGCCGCGACGCTCGCGGGCTGGATTCTGCTCGGGCAGATGCTCACGCCGATAGAGCTCGCGGGCATCGCGCTCGTGATCATCGCGAGCATCGGCGCGGTCCGCGCGAGCGGTCGGGCTGCGGATGCGGCGGCTCAGCCCGTCGGCTGAGGCTCGGGCAGGCGCCGCTCAGCTCGGAGAGGTCATCCCCGTCAGGACCTCAACCAGGTGGGGACCGAGGGGCCGATCGATCTCGCGCACGAAACGGGTGCGGTGCCCGTCGTGGTGCAGGTCGCCCAGGCGCTGATTGCGCAGGTCGGCGATCGTCTGTCCACGGCCCGGGCCGGCGCTGGTGTCGACCGTGATCGGCACGAGCGGTGCACGGGTGGCGGTGACATCGCCCACGGCGAGTGCGGCAGCGAGCGGGTCGTGCAGGGCACACATCCGTCGTCCGTAGGTGGGTTCGTAGAAATCGAAGTAGTGATCGAGGATCTGGCCGAGGGCGCGGGGGAAGGGCGCGTTCGCAGCGAGCAGGGTCTCGCGGTCGGCCTCTTCGAGGGTGTGTTCCATCGTCACGTCGAGGGGCACGAGGGTGACGTCCCAGTCCGCGGCGAACACGTCGGCCGCGGCCTCGGGATCGTTGCCGATGTTGGCCTCGGCGACCGGGGTGATGTTGCCCGCCGCGACCCCCGCGCCGCCCATGATCGTGACGGAACGGATGCGTTCGGTCAGGGTCGGGTCGGCCCGCAGGGCCAGCGCGAGGTTCGTCAGTGGGCCGATCGCGACGATCTCGAGCTCGCCCGCAAACTCGTGCGAGAGATCGAGCAGCAGGTCGACCGCGTGTCCGTCTCGCGGTTCGCGGGTGCTGCGCGGCAGCTCGACATCCCCGATCCCGTTCGCGCCGTGCACGTGGGGCGCGCCGCCGCCGAAGCCGTGACTGAGGTGGTCGTGGGCGCCGATCGCGACGGGCACGTCGGGCTGGCCTGCCAGAGCCAGCAGGTCGAGCGTGTTGCGCGCGGCGGGCGCCGAGGCCAGGTTGCCGCTCACGGTGCCGATGCCGACGAGCCGGACGGCGGGGGAGGCGAGCAGGTAGCCGAGGGCGACGGCGTCGTCGACGCCCGTGTCACAGTCGAGGTAGAGGGGGCGGGGCGTGGCGGCGATGATGTTCTCCTAGCGGGGCCGAGGGCTCACTGGGTTATACCCCGGCGAGGGTGGCATGGGCAAAACGTGGGGCCCGATACCCGGAGGGTGATGGAATGGCGGGTATGGCACTTTCCGCTCTCGCGCCCCTCGCCGTCGTCGGCAGCATCAATGTCGACCTGACAGCCAGCGTCGCGCGCCTGCCGGGGCCGGGCGAGACCGTCCTCGGCGGAACGCTTGCCCGTGAGCCCGGTGGCAAGGGGGCGAATCAGGCCGCGGCGGCCGCGCGACTCGGCGCGCCGGTGCGGATGATCGGATGCGTCGGCGACGACACCGACGGACGCTGGATGCTCGAGGGCCTTGCGAACGCGGGCGTCGACGTCAGCGGCGTGTGGCTCGGCGATGAACCGACCGGCACCGCGCTCATCACGGTCGACGCGGAGGGCGAGAACCAGATCGCCGTCTGTCAGGGCGCGAACGCGGATGTCTCGTTGCTCGGTGTCTCGTTCGACGCCGCGGAGGCGGTGCTCGTCCAGCTGGAGATTCCGATGGAGATCGTGACCGATCTTGCGGTATCCGTGCCCGGGTTCTTCGCCGTGAACGCGGCCCCCGCAACGCCCTTGCCCGCCGCGGTGGTCGAGCGGGCGGACCTGATCATCGTCAATGAGACCGAATTCGCCCTGCTGCCGGAGGTTGCACGGGCTCGCGTCGTCGCGGTCACCTACGGTGCGGAAGGCGCCGCCCTCCGTCGAGACGGAATCGAGGTGGCGCGGGTCCCCTCGCCGCGCGTCGAGGCCGTCAGCTCGGTCGGCGCGGGCGACGCGTTCTGCGCCGCACTGACGCTGGCGCTGCATGCCGGCTGGGATGACGAGGCCGCGCTCGTCGCCGCCTGCGCCGTCGGGGCCGATGCGGTGAGGCATCCGTCGGCGCAACCGCCGCTGCGGGCGCTCGTCGAGTACGCGTCGCTCGGCTGAGGTCTTCAGCGCGACGGGCTCTCCACCTGTGCGGCAAGACGCTCGAGGTCTGCCTCGACCATTCGGATGTCCCGGGCGAACTCGTCGTCGGTGAGCTCGATCTGACGGACGGTGAAGATCACCTCGCAACCGTCCGGGTGGGCCACGACGCGCAGGGGGTTGGTGACGACCGTTCCCGAGGGCAGGCTCACGTCGTGATCGAGCACGCCGAATGTGTTCTGCTCCACGAAGCGGACGCGCACCTGTCCCATCGGTGACTCGACCACGAGGTCGTCGCCGTCGCGGGTGACGTTCGACTGCGCCAGACCGGCAGCCCATGCCGGCAGGTTCTCGACGTCCGACGCGTATGCGTAGACGACATCGGCAGGCACGGGGATGACTCGGCTGACGTGGTGGCTCCTCATGCCCTTAGCCTGGCACGCGTATGCCCCGGGTCTTGGGCGAGCGCGTTACCGTTGCCGGATGGATCTGCAACTTCGAGACCGAGTCATCCTTGTCGTCGGCGGTCATGGCCTCGTCGGTCGCGCCGTCGTCGCTCAGCTGGCGGCGGAGGGAGCCGTGGCCGTGCCGGCGTCGCGAACGAGCGCCACGGGCCTCGTGATGGACGCCGCCGACGACGCATCCGTGTCCGCAGGGATCTCGCGGATGCTCGAATCTCACGGGCGCTTGGATGGCGTCGTCGTGGCCGCTGCCCCGAGCGCGCGAACCCTGGATCCCTCCAAGAACTCGGAGCCGGCACAGGTGGGCGAAGCTGTCGATGGGAAGGCTCTGACATTTCTCCGCGTCGCGAACTCGGCCCTGGGGCCAATGCGGGCGAGCGGCTACGGGCGCATCGTCGGAATCAGCGGCCAGAATGCTTTCGTTACCGGCAACATGGCGGGTTCGATCCGCAACGCGGCGCTCATCATTGCCGCGAAACACCTCGCGGATGAGATGACGGGAACGGGCGTGACCGTGAACGTGGTGAATCCCGGGATCGTCACGGAGGACCCTTCGGCGGATGTGCCCGTCGGTTCGAGCGGCCAGTCGACGCCCGCGGACACGGCGCGGCTGGTCACGTTCCTGCTGTCCCCGCTGTCGGGAACGGTGAGTGGCGAGTCCATCGCGGTGGGGCACCGTACGCGCGGCTTCGTCAAGCTCTGAGCCTCGGGCGAGCGGATCCACCGTCGCGGGTCGGTTCCTGCGGCACCCACGCGAAAGTCCCGCCGCGCGGCCTGCGGCCACACGTCGGGACTTTGGAGGGGCTGACGGGAATCGAACCCGCGCTATCTGCTTGGGAAGCAGAAGTTCTGCCATTGAACTACAGCCCCGGAACGCCTCGCGGCGCCCGGCCAGCCTAGCAAACGGCCGATGCGGCCCTCGCGCTGTTCGCAATTCAGTCTCGACGACTCGAGCCGGATGCCGGTGAGCCCAGAATCCGCGTGATCTCGGGAAAATGTCACGCGGGCCGGTTCGCGGGGACTGAATTGCGAACACGATCGGCTCGGTAGGCTGAGCCCGTGCTGCTCTCGGATCGCGATATCAAGCTCGAACTCGACGCGCGGCGGATCGGTCTCGAGCCCTACGACCCGCAGATGGTCCAGCCATCCAGCGTCGATGTGCGGCTCGACCGGTACTTCCGGCTGTTCGACAACCACAAGTACCCCTTCATCGACCCGGCCGAGGATCAGCCCGAGCTGACGCACCTGATCGAGACGGCGCCCGACGAGCCGTTCATCCTGCACCCGGGCGAGTTCGTGCTGGGCAGCACCTTCGAGCTCATCTCGCTCCCCGACGACGTTGCCGCCCGACTCGAGGGCAAGTCTTCGCTCGGCCGCCTGGGTCTGCTCACGCACTCGACCGCCGGGTTCATCGACCCCGGATTCTCCGGTCACGTCACGCTCGAGCTCTCCAACGTCGCGACCCTGCCGATCAAGCTGTGGCCGGGCATGAAGATCGGGCAGCTCTGCTTCTTCCGCCTGTCGTCGCCGACCGAGAACCCCTACGGCTCCGGCCCCTACGGCAACCGGTATCAGGGGCAGCGGGGGCCCACGGCATCCCGTTCGTTCCAGAACTTCCACCGCACCGATGTCGGCGTGACCGACTCGGGCGCCGCCGGAGGCTGACGCCCGAGCGATCTTGACGCGCGAGAGGACGCAACATGCCGTGTGGTCGCGTTGAGCGACGGCATGTTGCGTCCTGTCGGTGAGGAGTTAGTGCGGATCAGGATGCCTCGGCGCGCTCCTTCGCGGCCCGGAAGCCCGCGTCGAAGCCGCGCTCGAAAGCGCGCTCCGCGTGGCGCTCGCCGCGGTGTCCGTGCCGGTGCTCGCCCCGACCGTGGGGGCCGTCGTGCTCGGGTGAACCGTGGTGACCTCGTCGATGTCCGAATCCAGGGCCGAACCCAGGCGCAGATCCAGCGCCGAATCCCGGCGCGAATCCCGGCCGGAACCCCGGACCGAACCCGCGGCCAGGCCCGAAACCAGGGCGTGCGTGGCGGCCGAATCGAGGCATCCGTTCACTCGCGTCCCCGCCCAGCTCGCGGGCGATGGCTTCGAGTGAGGCGGTCATGGTCGCGTAGTCCTCGGGGCTCACGGCGCCCGAGACCCGCTCGCGGATGCCGTCGACGATCCCGGAGAGTCGCGCCTTCGCGGCGCGCCCCTCGTCGGTGAGTGTCCAAGAATCCTCGGTGCGAGCGACCCAGCCCCGGTCTGCGAGAGCACGCAGGCGCTTGCCTCCGCGTCCGTGCAGACGGGATGCAAGCCAGCCGGGCACGTCGCCGTCGCCGGACACCGCGTTCAGCAGCATCCAATCGCGTCGGTCTACGTCCTCGTGGGCGAGAGCCGTCGCGAACTCGCGACCGATCATCGTATCGACGGCGCGCAGCCAGTAGCCGAGGGGAAGGCCGGGGCGCTCGTGCGAGTCGCCGTCGTGATTGTTCTGTGTGTCAGTCATGGAAAGTCCTTTCAGGGTGTCCGGATGAACAGCCGGACTCGGTGCATGTCATCATGCATGCATATGTACTGTGACATGTAAGGGGATCGATGTCAACTCGCATGTAAATTAAGGGGATGCCTCACGACGGATCCTCACCTCGAGACGATGCACCGCACGGCGGGGACGACGCTGACGCGATCGCCGCGGCTCTCGCGCGTTTGCGCGGGCGCCGCATGCCGAGACCTCCCTGGGCCGAGGAAGGCTCGCAGCACGGCCCCGGCATGCGCGGCGGTCCGGGATGGATGCGCGGCGGACCCCACCGGGGTGGGCATCCGCACGCGGGCTCACCCCCATGGGTACCGCCGCGCCTGGGCGGACCCGCGCGAATGCGGCTGCTCGAGACCCTGGCCCAGGCATCCGGTCCGCTGTCGGTCGGTGAGATCGCCGACGCGATCGGTGTTGATCAGCCTCGCGCGTCGCGGCTGGTGCAGCAGGGGGTCGAGCTCGGTGTCGTGCGTCGTGAGGCCGACCCCGACGACGCGCGTCGAACGCGGGTGGCGCTGACGGATGCCGGTTCGGCCCTGGTGCGCGGCTTCCGCGGCGACCGGCGCGAAGCCGTCGACCGCGCTCTGTCATCGTTCACGGAACAGGAGCGCGCAGATCTCGCCCGGCTGCTGAACAAGCTCGCGGACGGGTGGCCGCAGGGCTGAACATCAGGCATCCGTTGACCGTTCGCGACGCAGCGGGGTGAAGGTCCCAGGTCAGGCGCGGTCGGCGATGCGCTGCCCGGCCTTGACCGGCAGCAGAAGCAGAAGACCGATCAGCAGGACCAACACGATGCCCAGGATGCCGAAATAGGCCTCGCCCGAAATGCCCACGAAGATCGCGAACATCGTCGGCGCGAGGAACGAGACCGCGCGTCCCGTCGTGGCGTACAGGCCGAAGACCTCGCCCTCGCGCCCCGGCGGGATCGAGCGGGCGAGGAAGGTGCGCGAGGCGGACTGCGCGGGCCCGACGAAGAGGGTCAGTGCGAGGCCGGCCGTCCAGAACACGATCTGCCCGCCGTCGTGGAGGAAGAAGACAAGAGACCCCGAGACGATGAGCCCGATCAGGGCGATGACGATGACGGGCTTCGCTCCGATGCGGTCATCGAGCGACCCGACGGCGATCGTCGATATTCCGGCGACGATGTTCGCGGCGATGGCGAAGATGATGACCTCGCCCGCAGAGAACCCGAAGACGGATGCCGCGAGCACCCCACCGAATGTGAAGACACCGGCCAGCCCGTCCCGGAACACCGCGCTGGCGAGCAGGAACCAGACCGTCTGGCGGCTGTCGCGCCAGAGGTGGGCGATGTCACGCCCGAGGCGCGCGTAGGAAGCGAAGAAGCCGACCTTCTCGCGGCGCGTCCCTGCGCCCTTGTACTCGGGCACGGCGAAGAGGACGGGGAGGGCGAAGAGCCCGAACCACACCGCGGCGACGATCATCGAGAGTCGCACGTCCAGGCCGTTATCGCTGGGGAGCCCGAAGAGCCCCTGGATGAAACCGAAGTAGACGATCAGGAGCAGGACGATGCCGCCGACATACCCCATGCCCCAGCCGAAGCCGCTGACGCGTCCGATCGAGCGCGGCGTCGAGACCTGCGTGAGCATGGCGTTGTAGTTCACGCCCGCGAATTCGAAGAAGACGTTGCCCGCGGCCAAGAGCAGCAGGCCGAGCCACAGGAACGAGGGGTCGGGCTGCACGAAGAACAGCGCGAGGGTGATGCCGACGACGATGTAGGTGTTGACCGCGAGCCAGAGCTTGCGGCGACCCGAGGTGTCCGACCGTTGCCCGGTGACGGGGGCGAGAAGCGCGATCAACAGGCCCGCGGCCGCGAGGGCCCATCCGAGCTGGGCTTCGACGGTGCCCTCCGGGCCGAAGCTCGAGCTCGTGAGGTAGACGGCGAAGACGAAGGTCGTGACGACCGCGTTGAACGATGCCGAGCCCCAGTCCCAGAGACCCCAGGCGATGACGCGCTTGCGGCTGGTGCTCGCGGGTGTGTCGCCGGCAGCGCCGAGGGCGGCCAGGGTGTCGGTGGATGTCGCGGGTGCCACCCGGGCAAGGTTCTCGGGCGTGTGGGCCTCAGCGTTCGGACGGTCGGGGTCGCTCATGTGCGGCAAGTTATGGCCCTTCGGTGAACGGCGGGTGACCCGGGCCGCGACGGTGCGGCGCGCTCAGGCTATACCCGGCGTCGCTCAGCGGCGGATGCATCCGTCAGCATCCCTCTCGCTCCTCAAAGTTGAGCCAGTTCATATCAAGTTCATTTGACGTTCTCTCGAGTGGGGGATACCCTTGAGTCATAACGGCTCAACCCGTCCGATTCACCCCGAACCGGACGACCTCGAGCCCACAGACTTCAGGCCGCGGCATCCGTCCGGCCTCACACGAAGAAGAGAGAGACACACATGCCACGTGCAGTTGGAATCGACCTCGGCACGACCAACTCGGTCGTCAGCGTCCTCGAGGGCGGCGAGCCCAAGGTCATCGCGAACGCCGAGGGCTTCCGCACGACCCCCTCGGTCGTCGCATTCACGAAGGACGGCGAGGTGCTCGTCGGCGAGACCGCCAAGCGCCAGGCCGTGACCAACGTCGACCGCACGATCTCGTCCGTCAAGCGCCACATGGGCACCGACTGGACGTTCGACGTCGACGGCAAGAAGTACACCGCGCAGGAGATCTCGGCGCGCATCCTCGGCAAGCTCAAGCGCGACGCCGAGGAGTACCTGGGCGACAGCGTCACCGACGCCGTCATCACCGTTCCCGCGTACTTCAACGACGCCGAGCGTCAGGCGACGAAGGAAGCCGGCGAGATCGCGGGCCTCAACGTCCTCCGCATCATCAACGAGCCCACCGCGGCCGCCCTGGCCTATGGCCTCGACCGCGGCAAGGAAGACGAGCTCATCCTCGTCTTCGACCTCGGTGGCGGAACGTTCGACGTCTCGCTGCTCGAGGTGGGCAAGGACGACGGGTTCTCCACGATCCAGGTGCGCTCGACCGCCGGCGACAACCGTCTCGGTGGCGACGACTGGGACCAGCGCGTCGTCGACTACCTGATCAAGCAGTTCAAGGACACCACGGGCGTGGATGTCGCGGGCGACAAGATCGCTCTGCAGCGTCTCAAGGAAGCCGCGGAGCAGGCGAAGAAGGAGCTCTCGAGCTCCAGCTCGACGAGCATCAACCTGCCCTACCTGTCGCTCACCGAGAACGGCCCCGTGTCGCTCTCCGAGACGCTGACGCGCGCCAAGTTCGAGGACCTGACGAAGGACCTGCTTGACCGCACCAAGAAGCCGTTCGAGGACGTCATCCGCGAGGCCGGCATCAAGGTTGCGGACATCGACCACGTCGTGCTCGTCGGTGGCTCGACCCGTATGCCCGCCGTTGCCGAGCTCGTCAAGCGGGAGGCCGGCAAGGAAGCCAACAAGGGCGTCAACCCGGACGAGGTCGTCGCCGTCGGCGCCGCCCTGCAGGCCGGTGTGCTGAAGGGTGAGCGCAAGGACGTTCTGCTCATCGACGTGACCCCCCTGAGCCTCGGTATCGAGACCAAGGGTGGCATCATGACGAAGCTCATCGAGCGCAACACGGCCATCCCGACCAAGCGCAGCGAGACCTTCACCACGGCCGACGACAACCAGCCGTCCGTGGCGATCCAGGTCTTCCAGGGCGAGCGTGAGTTCACGCGCGACAACAAGCCGCTCGGAACGTTCGAGCTCACCGGAATCGCTCCCGCGCCCCGTGGCATCCCGCAGGTCGAGGTCACCTTCGACCTGGACGCCAACGGAATCGTGCACGTGTCCGCCAAGGACAAGGGCACCGGCAAGGAGCAGTCGATGACCATCACGGGTGGCTCGTCGCTACCCAAGGAGGACATCGAGCGCATGGTGCGCGAGGCCGAGGAGCACGCCGCGGAGGACAAGAAGCGCCGCGAGTTCGCCGAGGTCCGCAACCAGGCCGAGACGCTCTCGTACTCCATCGAGAAGCTCATCCAGGACAACGCCGACAAGCTGCCCGAGGACGTCAAGTCGTCGGTGCAGGCCGACGTCGATGCGCTGAAGACGGCCCTCGCCGGCGATGACGACGAGGCCGTGAAGTCCGCGTTCGACACGCTCAACGCGAGCCAGGGCAAGCTCGGCGAAGCCATCTACGCCTCGTCGCAGGCGGCGGGCGATTCGACGGGCTCAGGGACCGACCCTGACGCGACCGACCCGGGCAACGGCGAGACGCCGAACCCGGAAGAGGACGTCATTGACGCCGAGGTCGTGGACGACGAAGACGAGAAGAAGCAGTAGGACATGGCAAACAAGGACGACGAACGCCCCGAGGGGCAGGGCGCCGGTCCTGATGGCACGCAGGGGCCGGAGGAGCAGTCCTCCGGCCCCGTGTCGCAGGATGGGGTGTCGCAGGACGGTACGTCGCAGGATGGCTCGAACGCCCAGGCCGACGAGCTGACGCTCGACGACATCCTGGGTGCGCCGCAGAACGCGGATGCTGCAGCTCAAGAAGCCGTGCTCGCCGATCTCGAGTCGGCCCTGTTGGGCGACCTCAAGCGGCTGCAGGCGGAGTACGCCAACTACCGCCGCCGCACGGAAGAGCAGCGCGAGCGCGAGATCGAACGGGCGAAGGGCGAGGCCGCCAAGGGCCTTCTGCCGGTGCTCGATGATCTCGACCGCGCCGCGAAGCACGGCGACCTGCAAGAGGGCACACCGTTCTCGGCGATCGGCGAGAAGATCCGTACGGTGGCTGAGCGGCTCGGCGTGACCTCGTTCGGTTCTGCCGGCGAGGCTTTCGACCCCCAGGTGCACGAGGCGATCTTCCAGCAGCCCATCGCGGGCACGGAGGTGCCGACGGTGCTCGAGGTCGTCGAGGTCGGTTACCGGCTCGGCTCGGTGGAACTGCGGCCCGCCAAGGTCGTCGTCGCCGTGCCGGCAGAGTAGACGGAGCGGCGATGGCTAGCCAGGACTGGTTCGACAGGGACTTCTACGGTGTGCTCGGCGTCTCGAAAGACGTCACGCCGGCCGACTTGAAGAAGGCCTACCGCAAGCTTGCGCGCACGTATCACCCCGATTCCAACCAGGGCGATGCGAAGGCCGAGGCGAAGTTCAAAGAGATCAGCGAGGCGTACTCGGTGCTCTCGGACGCCGGGCAGCGAGAAGAGTACGACCAGATCCGCGCCATGGGTTCGGGTGCTCGCTTCACCGCGGGTGGCGGCCAAAGTCAGGGCTTCGAAGACGTCTTCAGCCGGTTCGGCCAGGGTCGCGGCGGGCAGCAGGCCCCGGATTTCGACGACATTTTTTCGATGTTCAACCATCAGGGCGCGGGCGGGTCCTTCGGATCCGGCCGGTTCGGTCAGACATCCGGTGGTTTCCGTGGCTACGGCGGACCGACGCGCGGCGCAGATATGACGGCGCGCACGACGGTCGACTTCGTCACGGCGACCAAGGGCGAGACCATCACCCTGCAGGGTGAGGACGGCAGCCCGTTCAAGGTCAAGATCCCCGCGGGTGTCGCGGACGGGCAGAAGATCCGTCTGCGCGGACGCGGGCGACCCTCGCCCGATGGCGGGGAGACGGGCGACATCGTCGTGCAGGTCACGGTCAGGCCGCACCCCGTCTTCACGCGCGACGGCCTGAACCTGCGGGTAACCGTGCCCGTGACGTTCACAGAGGCGGCGCTCGGCGCCACGATCGAGGTTCCGACGCTCGGTGGCGATCCCGTCAAGCTGCGGGTCGCCCCCGGCACGCCCTCGGGTCGCGTGCTGCGCGTCAAGGGACGCGGCGTGCAGACCCAGAAGGGCACCGGTGATCTGCTCGCCGAGGTCCAGGTGGCCGTTCCCGCTCATCTGGACGATGCGGCCCGTGAGGCGCTCGAGCGGTTCCACGAGCTGGAGCCGAAAGAGAACCCGCGTGCCGACCTGATGGCCAGGGCGCGGGGTTAGGGCGCTCATGATGAATGGGATGCGCGGCGAAGAGATCGACGAGGATGCTCCGATCTTCGCGATCGCGGTCGCTGCCGAACTCTCGGCGATGCATCCTCAGACCCTGCGCCAGTACGACCGGCTGGGACTCGTCGTCCCCGCCCGCACGCAGGGCGGTTCGCGGCGGTACTCGACGCGTCACGTCGAGCAGCTGCGAGAGGTCGCGCGCCTGTCGTCCGAGGGCATGAGCCTTCCGGCGATCGCGCGCATCCTCGAGCTCGAAGAAGACGTGCGGACGCTTAGACGTCAGGTGCGCGAGCTCGAGTCGCGTGTTCGGGCTGAGGTGCAGAATCGCCCCGGCGCGCGTGTTTTCGCGGCCGGCACGGCGGGTGCGGTCATCACGCTCCGCCACGGCAAGCGCGTGCGTCGCGCGACCGACATCGTGCTCTGGCGCCCGGGGCATCCCGAAGACTGAGCGCGAAACTTCAGCTTTGTCTCGTTTTGCCGTGCTTTTTCAGACATAGCTGAAGTTTCGCGCGCTGTATGCGGCTCAGGACTGGGCGGCGAAGGCCGCGTGATCCTGGCGGGATAGCTCGGCGTAGGCGTACGACCAGTCGACGATCGCCTCCGCGACGGCGCGGCCCCCGCCGATGTAGCCGGCCACTTCGGGTGCGGCCGGCGACTGGCCGTGCGCGCGGGCGAGCACGATCGCGCACGCCTGCGCGTAGCGACGGAACGGTCGATCCTCGAGCGTCTCGATGTCGATACCGCCCTTCATGTCGTGGAACTGGCGCACGTAGTAGTCGTTGCCGTTCGCGCGCAGATGACCGAGGAACGGGTCCGACACCGCCTGCAGGATGCGTTGCATGGCCACGACGCGCGCGCCCTCTCCGTTGAGGTCGATGTGCTGGGTCAGACTTGTCGGCTGGCGGATGCCGCCGTACTGGGCCAGGACGCTCTGCCCCGCCTGCTTCGCCTGCAACAGCAGGAGATTGCCGTCTCCGTCCTGGAACGCCGTCAGGAAGCACCGCGTGCCGACGCTGCCGACGCCCACGACGCGGCGGGCCATGTCGGACGCGACGTACTGCTGCACGACCATGCGCACATCGACGTTTGCGGAGGCGAGGTAGTCGGCGATGAACCGGTGCAGTCCCTCCTCGATCTCGTCCGAGACGTGCGTCATCGTCGGGGCCTGCTCGACGAACGTCACGCGCCCATCGATCACCTCGGTCAGTCGGCGAGCGGCGCGCTCCGAGGTGCGCTTCTGTGCGTCCCGAATGGCGGCGCGCAAGGCGTTGGCCGACGCCGCGTCCATGGCCTCGAGTCCCGCCTGAGCGTCGAAGTGCTCGTAGTAGCGGTGCAGGGGGCTGTGACGACGCCCGGAGGAGAGCGATTTGGCGTATCTCTTGACCGTGGCGAGGGCAGTCTCCCTCACCACCGCTTCATCGCGGCCCGTGTCCTGCCCCGCGATGATGACGCTCGCAACCAGCCGCTTGACGTCCCACTCCCAGGGAGCCCAGGCGGCCTCGTCGAAGTCGTTCAGGTCGAAGACGAGGGTGCGAAGGGGGCTTGCGTAGAAGCCGAAGTTGGCGACGTGCGCATCGCCCGACGAGCCGACCAGGATGCCCGAGTGCGGGTCTCGCGCGAGGTCCGCAGCCATGACCGCCGCCGCGCCCCGGTAGAACGCGAAGGGGCTCGCGGCCATCCGTTCCCGGCGTATGGGCACGAGTTCGGGAACGCGGGGTTCATTCTGCTCGGCCAGAATGCCGAGCGGGTCGCGACCCGTCGTCGTGAGCGTCGAGAGCGCGGCGCGGGGAATGCGTGAACGTGCGGATCGACCAGCCTGAGCGTAGCTCTCGCGCGAGGGGGGCGGGGTCCACGGGGGACCGGCTGAAGAATCGGCAGCGCTCATGAGCCCATCATGCCGTCAGAGAGCGTGCGGCCGGCGGATGCTCAATCGTCGAGTTCGAACGGCGACGCGGTCAGGCGGATCAGCTCCTCCGCCTCGGCACAGAAGCCCTCGATCCGGTCGAAGAGCTGGGTCAGCGACGTCGATCCGAGCAGCGCGTATCGGTCGATCGTCTGGATCGGGGCGATCCCTGCGAGCTGCCAGGCCGCGGTCACGGGATCGTCGGCCAGCTCTTCATCGACGGACCACGGCACATCGACGTATTCGGAGGCCGTCGCGAGCAGTCTCCGGACGCAGCGCTCCGTCTGCCGGTGTCTGTCGGCGAGACCCGGCCTCCACTCCAGCGCCGGCAGATCCCGCACCTCCGCCAGCGGGTACGTGTCGTGATCCAGCCAGCGCACGACCTCGATGCGGCGGCCGCCGCCGGCGACGGCCATTGTCGAACTCTCCAACGCGTAGTACGCCCGAACGTGCGCGACCGTCCCGATGGGAAAGCGCTGGTCGCCGCCGCCGACCTCGGTTCCGCGCTCGATGAGCACCACGCCGAACTCCGCGTCTCCGGTCATGATGTCGGCGAACATCGCCAGATACCGCGGTTCGAAGATGCGCAGGGGAAGCGGCATGCCCGGCATGAGCACCGACTCGAGCGGAAACATCGGCATGATCGCCATGCTCTCAGCGTGCCATCGGTTCGAGGGGGTGGGGGCGGCTCCGCCTCGATCCGCCCCGAGCAAAACGCCGGCGCGGGATCAGGCGGGGTCGATCCGGAGCGTCTGCGCGCCCTCGCCCACCGTCATGTCGTCAACGAGTCGGATGCTTCGGGCCACCTCGTCGATCGCGGGCAGCACCGTTCCGAACCGCGTGCGATCGCTGCACACGGCGTTGACCGTCACGAAGTGCGTCCCGGTGTCCCACGTGTATGTCGCAAAGGGAGGGGTCCGCTCGTCGGGCGGCAGGTCCATCACGAGCCTCTCGCCGATCCCGAGGTAGGTGCCGCGGAACGATTCGGTGTCGTCGTACTCCATCGGCATCATGGCGCGGGCCGTGCGCAGTTGCGCCGTCGCCTCTTGCACCTGCGCCAACATCACGACGAGTTCGGGATCGGACTTCCACACCCACACGAGTACGCGGCCCTCGGCGCGTCGCATGAGCAGGGGAGCGGCCTGGCTCATCGCCCACGCGGCGAACCCGGAAGAGGGCCGCTCCGTCGCACCCATCGCCCGGTTGGCCTGCGACAACAGCATTCCGATCGCGGCCTTGCGGTGGCGCCGACCCCGCCAGCCGAGGGATCCCGTCACCGCCACCCAGCGGTTCGGATCGGCATCGGCCTGCAGTCTCGCCATGCCCCCACAGTAGGACGGATGCCTGGGCATCCGCACGATCATCCGCCCGGCGCGTGGGCCCGGGCGGTCAGAGGGCGCTCGGGTAGAGTGGGCGGCGCGCAGCACCCGACCGTGCGACCCCGTTCCGCCGCACAGATTGGCACCCAGCATCCCGTGAGCTCCCCCGAGACCCACGGCGTCCCTCGCGAGTCAGCCTCAGCGGCGCCCGCCGGGGATGCGAACGCTTCCGCACGCCCGCTGACCATCGTGATGGGCTGCGACACCTTCTTCCCCGACGTCAACGGGGCCGCCCGTTTCAGTGAGCGACTCGCTGCGGGCCTCGTGCAGCGCGGCCACGACGTGCACGTGGTGGCACCGAATCAGGCGTATCGCCGCAAGGCGCCCGGAATCGAGATCATCGAGGGTGAACCGATGACGGTGCATCGTCTGCCGTCGGTGCGTTGGCCCCCGCACGACTGGCTGCGATTCGTCTGGCCGTGGCGCACCAAGCACTACGCCCGACAGGTGCTCGACGCCGTGAAGCCGGATGTGGTCCACATCCAGTCCCACATCGTGATCGGGCGGGGCCTGACGCGGGAGGCCGCCAAGCGGGGCATCCCGGTCGTTGCGACGAACCACGTCATGCCCGAGAACATCCTCGATCACACAACTCTGCCGGCGTGGATGGATGCCCTGCTGGTGAAGTGGGCGTGGGCGGACGCCAACCGCACGTTCCAGATGACGTCTGCGGTGACGACGCCCACCCGCAACGCCGCGAACTTCCTCGAAGCCGCGATAAACATCACGGGCGTCGTGCCGATCAGTTGCGGTATTGCCGCGTCGAATTATCGCCCCGACCTGACCCCGCGCGATCGCAATCGCGTGCTGTTCGTGGGCCGGCTGACGCGCGAGAAGCAGATCGACCTGCTCCTCGAGGCGATCGTCACCCTCGACCCCGCGCTCGATGTGCAGGTCGACATCGTCGGCGGCGGCGACCAGCGCAAGCACCTCGAACAGCTCGCCGAACGGCTCGGACTCGCCGACCGCGTGACGTTCCACGGTCGTGTTGAGGAAGAGGAGCTGCGGGCGCTGTACTCGCGGGCCAGCGTCTTCGCGATGCCCTCGGTGGCAGAGTTGCAGTCGATCGCCACGATGGAGGCGATGGCCTCGGGCCTGCCCGTCGTCGCGGCCGACGCGATGGCGCTGCCGCACCTGGTGCATGACGGCGAGAACGGTTACCTCTTCGACCCCGCGTCGGCCGCCGACCTGGCCGCGAAGCTCACCACGGTGCTGACGGCCGCACCCGACGAGCGGCGCCGGATGCAGGAGGCCTCGCTCGAGGGTGTGCGCATCCACGACATCGACCGGACGCTGCGCACGTTCGAGTCGCTGTACCGGGGCCAGCCGGTCGAGGACTGAGGCGACCCGGTGAGCGTTGCGGCACGCCGGGTGGCGTTGGTGTGCGACTACTCGCTCGACTACCTGGGCGGTGCGCAGAGCGCGTTCCTGGACGAAGCGCGTCTTCTGCGCGATCGCGGACACGAGGTCGTCGTCGTCGCCCCCGCCTCGCGCCGCGCGGACGGGGGAGCCCTGCGCCGCTGGCAGGACGAGGGCGGTGACGTGATCGCCGTGCGAGCCTGGGTGACGCTGCCGGGTGTCCAGCTCCCGGTGATCCGCAACACCCAACGCCTGCGGACCCGGTTGGCGGATGAGTTCGCGGAACGCGACATCGACGTCGTGCATGTCCACTCCGAATTCGGGCTCTCGGCTGGTGCCGTCTCGGTCGCGCGGGCTCGAGGCATCCGCACCGTCCAGACCGTGCACACGTTCTTCTGGCGCGCGGACATGCCTCAGGGATTCGGCCGGGTGCTCGGCGCCACGGTCCGTGCCTTCGGGCGGTGGCTCCGCGGATTTCCCACAACGCGCGCGGAACTCGCTCCGGCCCCCGTCGATTCGGCGCTGCGCAACCTGACACTCTCGCTCGCCCTGCGGGTGGATGTCGTCGTCTCACCCTCCGCCCACCAGGCCGAAAGACTTCGTGACGCGGGAGTGCGGACGGTGCGGGTCGTGCCGAACGCCGTTACGCCCGGACCCGTGGGCGAGCCGCTGACCGAGGTCGGCCCGCCGCTGCGCATCCTCTGGGTCGGCCGATTAGTTGCCGAAAAGCGCCTGATCGAATGGATCGACGCCGTGGTGCAGACCGCCGCCGTGGTGAATCCCGGCAGCTTCGAAGTCGAGATCGTGGGCGAGGGTCCGTTGCGGGCCGCCGCGGAGCAACGCGTCGATGACGCTCCGGTGCGATTCCTCGGGCGCCTGCCACGCGAGGCGGTGCAGGAGCGGATGCGCGGGGCCCATCTCATCGCCCTGACGTCGTTCGGGTTCGACAATCAGCCGGTGACCATCGTCGAGGCCCTCGAGGCTCGGCGGGGGATCTTCTACGTCGACCCCGCTTTGACGGAAGGTACGGAGCTGTCGGGCATCCGTGCGTCAGGCCCCGACGTTCGCGCTATGGCGCAACTGCTGACGACGCTGGTGCGCGACCCGCGCCCAGTGTTGGAGGCATCCGCGCGCGCGGCCGAGGCTGCGCGCGAGTTCGACCCGGTGCTGCACGTCGCGCGTATCACCGACGCGTACTCGGCAACCCCCGCGCTCTGACTCCACGCGGGTCTGACTCCGCGCCGCGATGCCGTCACGGCGAACGATCGACGGGTGTGGCGCGGTAGCCGTCGCGAAGAACAGCCACCACGGTGGCGGTGAAGCCGACGACAGACAGTGCGGCGAAGAGGATGAGAAGGACCATGGCAGAAAAGCTACGTTGATAGTTATTTCGCCACGAGTGGCAGGAAAGACGTGTATCGTATGAATCCTGACAGCGTGAGTGAGCCCCCGGGAGTGCCATGAAGACCGTTGCCGTGATCGTCCAGGATGGGTTCGCGCCCTTCGAGTTCGGTGTCGCCTGCGAAGCCTTCGGTCTTGATCGTTCCGACGACGGGGTGCCGAACTTCGACTTCCGCGTGGTCACCCCCGACCCGGGTGCGGTCGCCTCGAAGCTCGGTTTCTCGATCAATGTCGACGCCGACCTGTCGTTCGCGTACGAGGCCGACCTCGTCGTCGTCTCGCCGACCCCCCGCGAATGGTGGGGGAGGACCGATCCGCGCGTGCTCGATGTCGTGCGAGACGCGGCGCGGCGAGGGGCCTGGTTGTTGAGTGTCTGCAGCGGCTCGTTCATCCTCGCCGCCGCGGGCGTACTCGACGGCCGACGGGCGACGACGCACTGGATGTACGCCGACACCATGGTGTCGATGTATCCACAGATCGACGTCGATCCAGACGTGCTCTACGTTCAGGATGGTCGGATCATCACGAGCGCCGGTACCGCGGCGGGCCTCGATGCCTGCCTGCACCTCTTGCGGATCGAGCTCGGAGCCGAGCTGACGAACATCATCGCCCGGCGCATGGTCGTGCCCCCGCAGCGCGACGGCGGGCAGGCGCAGTTCATCGCGCAGCCGCTGCCCGAGGCATCCTCCCTCTCGCTGTCGCCGGTGACGGACTGGATGCTCGAGAACCTGAGGCACGATCTGTGTGTCGAGGACCTCGCGGCACGCGCGCACATGTCGCCGCGGACGTTCGCGCGTCGGTTCAAGGCCGACCTCGGCACGACCCCCGCGGCCTGGCTCGCGCGGCAGCGCATCATCCACGCTCAGCGCCTGCTCGAGACGACAGACCTCGCTCTCGACCGCGTCGCATACGAGTGCGGGTTCGGCTCGGCGGCTGTCCTACGGCAGAACTTCGCGCGGGTGCTCGGCACGACGCCGACCGCGTATCGCTCGACGTTCAGCTGCGCGACCGATGTCGCGGGGATGCCCGAGCCCGTCCTCGCGGGGTCCACCACCTGAACTTCTGGTGGTGTGTCTTGTTGTCCTGACGGAGCCCTGATAAACTTGAGTCTATCAGGCTCAAGTTTCTGAGCCACAGGATTGAGGAGACACCATGAACGCCACGCAACAGCCGGGGCAGGAGGAGCAGCAAAGCCCTCTCGAGCAGTTCGGCATCAACCTCACCGACCGCGCCCGTCAGGGCAAGCTCGACCCCGTGATCGGCCGCGACGCCGAGATCCGACGCGTCAGCCAGGTGCTCACGCGTCGCACCAAGAACAACCCCGTCCTCATCGGCGAGCCCGGCGTCGGCAAGACCGCCGTCGTTGAGGGGCTCGCGCAGCGCATCGTCGCGGGTGACGTCGCTGACTCGCTGCGTGACAAAGAGCTCGTCAGCCTCGACATCTCGGCGCTCGTCGCCGGCGCGATGTACCGCGGTCAGTTCGAAGAGCGCCTGAAGAGCGTCCTGAAAGAGATCACCGAGTCGGATGGGCGCATCATCACGTTCATCGACGAACTGCACGTGCTCATGGGCGCGGGCGGGGGAGAGGGTTCGGTTGCGGCGTCCAACATGCTCAAGCCGATGCTCGCGCGCGGTGAGCTGCGCATGATCGGCGCGACCACGCTCAACGAGTACCGCGAATTCATCGAGAAGGATGCCGCGCTCGAGCGCCGCTTCCAGCAGGTCTATGTCGGCGAGCCGACGGTCGAAGACACCATCGCCATCCTGCGCGGGCTCAAGGAGCGCTACGAGGCGCACCACAAGGTCGCGATCGCGGATGCGGCGCTCGTCGCCGCCGCGAGCCTGTCGAACCGATACATCCCGAGTCGTCAGCTGCCGGACAAGGCAATCGACCTGATCGATGAGGCCGCGTCGCGCCTGCGCATGGAGATCGACTCTGCGCCGCTCGAGATCGACGAACTGCGCCGGCACGTCGATCGACTGAAGCTCGAAGAGATGGCGCTGAAGAAGGAGAAGGATGAGGCATCCAAGGAGCGCCTCGGCAAGCTCCGCACCGACCTGGCGTCGCAGCAAGAGCGCCTCGGCGAACTGCAGGGGCGTTGGGAGCGCGAGCGCGCGTCGCTCAACCGTGTCGGTGACCTCAAGACGCGGCTCGACGCCGCGCGCGTCGAGGCCGAGCGCGCACAGCGCGAGGGCAACCTCGAACGCGCATCTCGGCTGCTCTACGCCGATATCCCAGCGCTCGAGCGCCAACTCATGGAGGCCGAGCGCGCCGAGTCGACCGAGGAGCGGATGGTGGGCGACCAGGTCACCGATGAGGACATCGCATCGGTCATCGCGGCCTGGACGGGCATCCCGGTCGGGCGTCTGCTGCAGGGCGAGACCGAGAAGCTGCTGCACCTCGAGGCGGAGCTCGGCAAGCGCCTGATCGGTCAGAAGGATGCGGTCAAGGCGGTCTCGGACGCGGTTCGCCGCTCGCGGGCGGGTATCAGCGACCCGGCCCGGCCGACCGGCTCCTTTCTCTTCCTCGGCCCGACGGGTGTCGGCAAGACCGAGCTCGCCAAGGCGCTCGCCGCGTTCCTCTTCGACGACGAGCACGCCATGGTGCGGATCGATATGTCGGAGTACGGCGAGAAGCACTCCGTGTCGCGCCTCGTCGGCGCCCCTCCGGGCTACATCGGCTACGAGCAGGGCGGCCAGTTGACCGAGGCCGTACGTCGACGCCCCTACAGCGTGGTGCTTCTGGATGAAGTCGAGAAGGCGCATCCCGAGGTCTTCGACGTGCTGTTGCAGGTCATGGACGACGGGCGGCTGACGGATGGTCAGGGCCGCACGGTCGACTTTAAGAACGTGATTATGATCTTGACCTCGAACCTCGGCTCGCCGATCCTGATCGATCCGACGCTGTCGATCGAGCAGAAGCGCGACGCCGTGCAGGGGCTCGTGCGCCAGGCGTTCAAGCCCGAGTTCATCAACCGGCTCGACGACATCGTCATCTTCCAGGCCCTCACACAGGACGACCTCGCGCAGATCGTCGAACTCTCGGTCGACGCCCTGCAGCGGCGCCTGCACGAGCGCCGGCTCACCCTCGCGGTGACGCCGGATGCCCGGGCCTGGCTCGCCGAGCGCGGGTACGACCCCGCGTTCGGTGCGCGGCCACTGCGCCGACTCATCCAATCCGAGATTCAGGACCGCCTCGCGATGGCGATCCTGGCCGGCGGGGTACGCGACGGCGACACGGTGCGAGTGGATGTCGCGGCGGATGGTTCGTCGCTCGTGCTGACCAGCGCGGGTCCGACCGTGCCCGCCCCGACCCCGGGTGCGTCGGACTCCGACGACGACGTGATCGAGGCCGAGCTCCTCGACGACTGACCCGGCCCGGGCGCCGGCCGCGGCCCCGCCCGACCCCGAAACACCCCATTTGCAGCGAAACACCCCACGACACAGGGGGTCTCGGCGCAGATGGGGTGTTTCGCCGTCGGGGGCGTGTCCAGGCGCGAGCGCCGGATAGGGTTGCGGGCATGCGCGCCGTCTTCGCCCTCTGGCGCTCGACCCATCCCGGTCCGACGCTCGTCGTCAGCGCACTGTCGCTCGGCTTGGGTATAGCGGCGGGCCTGGATGCCTGGCGCGTCGCGGTGCTGGTGATCTCGGTCTTCTTCGGGCAGCTGTCGATCGGGCTCTCGAACGACGCGATCGACAGCGAGCGCGATCGCCGCGTCGGGCGTACCGACAAGCCGATCGCGCGCGGTGATGTGTCGCTGCGCGCGGCGTGGATAGCGGCGATCACAACGGTCGTGGTGGCGCTGGCACTTTCGGCGGTGCTCGGACTCGGGATGCTGGGGGCGCACGCCGTTTTTCTCGGCTCCGCTTGGGCGTACAACGCGGGGCTGAAGTCCACCGCGATCTCGATCGTTCCGTTCCTCGTGAGTTTCGGCCTCCTGCCGTCGCTCGCGACACTTTCTGCGCCCGACCCCGCGATCGCCGCGTGCTGGGCGACGCTCGCGGGCGCGGTGCTCGGTGCGGCCGTACACCTGACAAATGTGTTGCCGGATCTGGACGACGACCGAGCGACCGGTGTCCGCGGGTTTCCGCACCGGCTCGGAGCGCGGTGGTCGGCGGTCCTCGCGGCGGCGGGAATCGTCGCCGGAGCCATTGCCGTCGTGTGGGGATCTGTGGACGGAGACGTCGACCGTGTCGGCGTGCTGACCTGGGTGTTCGTGGCCCTCGTGATCGCCGCGGCGATCGCCACCATTGTCCTCGCCGTCAACCGCGCGCCGGGTCGTGTGCTGTTCCGACTGGTGATGTCGGCAGCGCTCATCCTGGCCCTGCAACTCGTCCTTTCGGGCGGTGGATTGGCCGGCTGAAGAATGGTGGCGTGATCCTAAGACCGCGCGGCGGGATCGAAGCCCATGGCGTACGCCCGTGCCAGCACGTCTCCGGACTTCCCTCCGAGGGCCAGGCGGACCGCGGTGCGACGCGCGCGATCGGGCACACCCGTCAACGCACGCCCGAGTACCGTGTTGGCCGCCGCGATGCGGCCCGAGAGGACCGCGGCCGCCAGCCGACTTCGTTCCCACCGCGCGACCTCGGTCTCGGGTGCGGCGCCCTCTCGGATCCACCGGGCGAGCAGGGGCGCGAGCGTGGCGGCGTCGACCAGCCCGAGATTCATGCCTTGGCCACCGATGGGACTCACCTCGTGTGCCGCGTCGCCGATCGCGAAGACCCGGCCCGCGCGCATCGCCGGCACGAGCGCCCGGCGAACCCCGAAGGACGTGGCCCACGTGATCGACTCCGCGCCGCGCTCGGTGCCCATCCGACGCGCGACGATGGAGCGCAGTCGGTCGGTGGCGGCATCTCCCGCCTCGACCCCGCCCGATTCCACCCATGCCACGTACCGGCGCATCCCACCGGGCAACGGGAACGACTCGAGCACCCCGTCCGCCTCGAGCCGGACGATCGCCGAATCGCCGTCATCGCTCGTGTCCGGAGCATCCGTCATCAGATAGCGGTCGGGATAGTTCCGCGTACGTACGGCACCGGTCAGAGGACTGATCGCGCGACCTCGAGACCCGGTGGCGATCACGACGAGCGGTGTGTGCTCGATCACCGTCGCGCCGTCGCGGTCGCGAAGTTCCACGTCGACCCCGGACGCTCCCGTCTGAGCAACACGTGTTGCCGTCACCCCGCGGCGCACGTCGGGTGCACCCCAGAAATCCGCCGTCGCGGCCAGCGCGGCCTCGGTCGCGTGCTGGGGGAGTGTGGCGACGTACGGATGCCTCGATCGCAGGTGATCGAAGTGGACGCTGCCGAGCGGTCGACCCTGCGCCGTCGCAACGCCGGTCCGTACGCGTCGCGCGTCGGCGAGCAGCCGTTCCGTCGCGCCCGAATTCTCGAGGGCGCTGAGCGCCGCGGCGTGCAGCCCGACCGCTCGCGTCCCGGCCGAGGGGTTCTCGCGACCATCGATCACCGAGGCCGCGACCCCCAGTCGCGCGAGTTCGGCCGCGACCATCACGCCCACCGGGCCGGCACCGACCACGAGCACATCGCTCATGTCGTGAGGTCCCGCACGGCGATGAGGCGGAACGGGGCGGGGCGCTCGACGCGCCATCCGTCCGGCACCAGCTCGGCCAGTTCGGCGGGGGTCCAGCTGCGCCTGATCGAGCGCAGGCCGTCGGTGCGGAGGAAGCTGCCCGGAGCGAGCGGCGTGATGCCGACGGCGTAGGCCGCGTAGGCGAGGCGCGAGCGGGCGATGTCCGAGTGCAGGGCCAGCCGGGTGGCGAGACGCCCCGAGTCCTCGAGCACCGTTCGTAGGTCCGCCGGAGTGAGGTGATGCATGACGTGGCTCGAGACCACGACGTCGAAACGCTCGCCCGAATCGGCGAGGCGCGTGCTGTCGGTCAGCCGGTATTCAACGCCCCGCACCGGGTTGGCGGCGCGGGCGACGGCCAGGCTCCGGTCGTCGGGATCGATTCCCATGCCGCTCACGTCGAACCCGTCCGCTCGCGCGCGCGCGACAAGCCGGCGCAGCACGTCGCCCCCGCCGCAGCCGATGTCGAGGAGCCGCGCCGGACCCGGTGCCGCGGCCAGCGCGGGACGCACTCGCTCGCGATAAACGGTGCCCCAGGCGGCGATCAGCCGGTTCACGAGGGTGAAGCGCTCCAACGTTCTGCGCAGCCGATCGGGGTCGCAGTCCGGGTCGTCCATGAGTTCACGCAGATAATCCGCGCGCGTGGCGAGGGTTGCTCGGCCGCTCCGCACCGTCTGAGCTCTCATCTCACATCCGTCATCGCAGAGCCCTCATCGCAGAGCCCTCATCGCAGAGCGACCGGCTCGGGTTCGCGTTCGAGCTCGACCGGATCGTCCGCGCCGGCCGCGTCCACTCCTGCCGCCGCTTCCACCACTGCCGCCGTGGGCACGCGGGCGGTGAGCAGCGCGGACTCGACGGTCAGGCCGGGCCCGAAGGCGACGCCGATCGCGCGCGATCCATCGGCGAGAGCCGGGTCCTCGAGCATTCGCGCCATGATGAACAGCACCGTCGCGGACGACATGTTGCCGAAGCGGCGCAGAACATCGCGCGAGAGCTCCAGAGCATCCGCGGGCAGCTCCAGCGCAGCCTCGAATCGGTCCAGGATGCTTCGGCCCCCGGGGTGCACGAGCCACCGATCGACGTGCCCCGCGCGGCTGAGGACGGGGGCGAGTGCGTCGCGCACCTCACGCCCGACGATGCGCGGCACCTCTGCGGTGAGCGTCATCTCGAACCCGTGGTCGCCGATGATCCAGCGCTTATCGTCTTCGCCCTCGCTCGTCAGGGCCGTTGCGAAACCCTCGAGCTCGAGGCTCGGAGCGTCGAGTGAGGGCTGTGCAGACACCACGGCCGCGGCAGCGCCGTCGGCGAAGACCGCAGACGCGACGATCTGCTCGGGGTCGGCCGATGCGCGCAGGTGGATGCTGCAGATCTCACCGCACACGACCAGAACCACAGCGTTCGGGTCGGCGGCGCAGATGCGCGCCGCCTGGCGGAGTGCCGGGAACGCCGCGGCGCAGCCGACGAACCCCAGGTGGTCACGCTCGACCGTGGTGCGCAGCCCGAGGTCTCGCACGAGTCGGTAGTCGGGGCCCGGGGCGTAGAAGCCGGTGCACGACGCCGTCACGACGTGCGTGATCGCGGATGCCTCGACATCCGCTCGCGCCAGAGCATCACGCGCCGCCCGCTCGAAGAGCGGCGGAGCCTCGCGGCGATACACGTCATTGCGCGTTCCCGTCAGCGGCGAGAGCACCTGCCGGGTATCGGCGTCGAGGAATGCCGACGGTTCGGCGGAGTGCTCGGCGAGCTCGGCCAGAACCGTGTGCCGGGTGTCGATGGCCGACTGATCGAACGCCGCGCCGATCAGGCGTGCCGTCAATCTCTCGACACCGGGCTGGGCGAGAAAGAGGTCGCGTACCGCAGTTTGCGGCAGAACGGGGGTCGGAACGGCCGTGCCGATGCCGAGGATGTGGGCGGGCATGTCTCAGAGTAACCAGCCCCGGGATGCCGAGGGCCCGGGGTTGACAGCTGAGTCTGCTGATGCGACCGGGTCTGGACAGTCGCGTCGATGAGGAGGAGCCTGAAGGCGGATGTGCGCCGACGGGTGCGCGCGGGTACGAGGAGGACACATGTTCACGGGTGAGCACGCCTTCAGCGGATTTTCGGTGGGCGACATCGACGCCGCGCGGCACTTCTACGGCGAGCAGCTCGGGTTGACGGTCGAGGACGACCCGATGGGATTCCTCCGCCTGCGGCTTTCTTCGGGCGCTCACATCCTCATCTACGGCAAGCAGGGTCATCAGCCCGCGAGCTTCACGATCCTGAACTTTCCCGTCCACGACGTCGAGGCCGCGGTGGATGACCTCAATGCGCGGGGCGTGGTCACCAAGATCTACACCGACCCCGACTACGGCACGGACGAGAAGGGCATCTCACGCGGGATGGGCCCCGATATCGCGTGGTTCCGCGACCCTGCGGGGAACGTCCTGTCGGTACTCAAGGTCGACTGAGCCCGCGCGGAGGGATTCGTCGCGGGTCCCCCGCCTTCGCTGTGCGCAATTCAGTCCCGGCGGGTGCGGCATCGCCGGCCAATCCCGGAATTCCGGGGCAACGACCGGCTCCACCGCACGGATTTGCTGAATTATGAACGCGCAGTGGCAGCCGTCGCGGCGGCGCTGCAGGCCGACTCTGCCAGGGCCACCTCAGTCCAGGCTCACCCAACCGTCGGGTCCGCTCGACCCGGCCGCGTATTCGTCGAGTGGCACGGTGCCCGCACGCCACGCGTCGATCGCGGGCTGCACGATGCGCCAGCAC